>CAKQZO010000011.1 GCA_934293835.1 uncultured Lacticaseibacillus sp.
GAACAGAGAGTTCAAGCGTGACGATGCTGATGGGTATATCATTACGGGGATGCGCGGTAGTGACTACGCGTGGATCGAGACACTTGCCAAGCCGGTTGTGTTATTTGGCGAGAACAGCAACGGCTATGATTTTGTTGACGTGAACAATAAATTGGGGACTTCGATGGCAACTCAAGCGGCAATCAATCAAGGCTTCACCAACATCGTGTTCATCGGGATCGAGGTGAAGGAACCATTCGAATTTTCGCGCGAAGCCGGGTATGTCAATACCTTACAAAGTGCTCGTCAGATTCCTCAGGTGCACCGACTACGTAATCATAGTCACATCTCGGAACAGTTTGTAACGGAGCATTGGGATGATTTCCCAACAAATACCGCATTCATCTGCGCTTCGGACCGCCTGGCGCTAGGCGTTGTGCGGGCGCTTGGGCGCTGTGGTGGATTGATTCCAGAAGACTACGGTGTGGTCGGTTTCGACGGGGTATTTTTGGATCAAGTCTCCAATCCGCAACTCTCGACGGTCAAGTCGCCGGTCGCGCATCTCGGTCAGCTGGTTGCCCAGATGTTGCTCAACAAGATTCAACAAGATGGTGCGCCGCAAGGAGAGCTGTTAGTGACGCCAGAATTGGTGTTGCGCCGGACAATGCGGTAATTTTGTTATCGTTAACAGCCACACATACCTTGTGCGGCCTCTTGTGAGCGGTTACGCTTGAGAAAAGCCAGAAGAGGTGTGCGATGTTAAAAGGAATGATTTTTGATTTAGATGGCGTGTTGACCGATTCAGCGACGTATCATTTGCAAGCGTGGCGTGAGCTGGCGACCCGTCTACGGATTATGCTCCCAGCAGAAGCTAATGAGGCTTTACGTGGGCGTTCGCGTGCAGACTCGCTGGCGTTGATCTTGCGCTATGGGCATCAAGAAATGCGTTACACGGAAGCTGAAAAGGTCGCGTTGGCCGAGTCAAAAAATGCTGCGTATCAACGTCTGATACAGTCGATGACGCCAGCGGATATTTTACCTGGTGTTTTGACGTTACTCGATGCGGCCAAGCAGGCAGGGTTGCGTCTGGCGATTGCAAGCGCCTCGCGTAACGCACCGGCAATCCTGGAGCGGTTGGATCTGCGCCGGTATTTTGACGGCCTGGTTGACCCTGCCACGCTTCACCGTGGGAAGCCTGATCCTGAGATCTTTGTGAAAGCGGCGGCCACCATCGACCTACCTAACACCGTCGTGATGAGCTTCGAAGACGCGTCTGCTGGCGTCACGGCGATCAAAGCGGCTGGTCAGTTTGCCGTTGGGATTGGGGATCCGCAAGTACTGGTCAAAGCAGATGTCATCGTGCCCACGACGGCCGCATTGGATTACGACCAGCTAGCAGCGGCATTTGCATCCGCAAACTTGTGATCGCTAAGGATAGGTGCGCGATAAGCGACCCTCACTGCAAAAACGTCATGGTTTTTGCGGCGAGGGTCTTTGTTTGGCTTCAGTGGTTGTTGGTGAAGTTAGTTTTGATCCAGTCGAGAAGGGGTGTGTTGAGATAATAAAGTGGCACCAGCAGGCAAGAAGCCAAGATAATCAACAGTAATGGGCTGACCCAGGCCTCGATGCACAGGCCGACCAAAGCGATGATGGCGTTGGCGAACAGGATCATCTTGTGATTGGCCAAGCCAGCAATAGCCAGGCGCCAATAGTCGCTGGTCTTGAATGTGAAGGTAGCCGCGATTGGCCAGATGGTCAGCATCAGGATGGCCACAAACAGGCCGCCTAATATCAACGCAGGAAGCAAAAAGTACAGCCAGCGTGGACCGGCAGCCAGTTGGACACGGCTGTATAACATTAATGGTAGCGTGAAGACCCACACCGGCGACCAGATTCTCAGGCCTTCGCGGAAGTTGCGCTGCATGAAACGCCAAGCGTGGCGATACAAGCCGGGTACTTTGACTCGGGCGTATTCACCGATGGCGGCCAAGGCAGCGATCGCCGCAGGCCCGAGTGGCATCAAGAACAGCCACCACAAACCGATCGCGATAAAACTGGGCTTGAGCAATAGGAGGGTAAGCAACAACGGCAAGCAGACGGTGATCATGAACGCACCAATGATCGTTATTGGATAGAGTAAATCGACGATACCTTGAGAAATTTGAGTGGTGCGCGCTTTTCTTGCCATAAGGGTCTCCTTTGATTTCAGAATATTTATTTGTGAGAATTATCGGCAGATGATAACCGTTTCCTAACTTTTAGGATTATAGCTATATAATATCAGATCCATGTCTTAGTGTGGATGGTTTTGCCCCGATCTATATTCTGATACCGGTAACAGCCGATTTAACAATGGTTTGGGCTTGCGCGACGGCCCTCGTCTCGATATGATATCAATGTAAGCGTTTCAAATAAGGAGGGCAAAAAGGATGACAGGGACTAATCATAAGCTTGTGAAAAGTTTAGTTGCAGGGGCGGCATTACTCGGTAGCGTAATGGCATTGAGTGCCTGCTCGAGTGGCTCATCGAGCAGCTCAGGCACAACGACCGTCGATTTCTATAACATGAAGGTTGAATTTAAAGATGGGTTGAATAAGGCAGCCGCCGAGTACAACAAGACGCATAAGAACGTGAAGATCAAAGTGACCAGTGTTGGTGGGGGGACAGACTATCAAACCGCTTTGAAGGCGAAGATGCAATCTGGTAAGACGCCAGACGTCTTTGCAGTTGAAGGTCCGCAACAGTTGCAAACCTATAAGAAGTACTTGGCTGATGTTTCTTCTGGCAAAGCGATCGACAAGGCCTTGCCGGGGACGCTAAGTACGGTGAAGTCTGGTAGTCAAGTGCTTGGTTACCCGGTCTTACAAGAGAGCATCGGGATCGTTTACAATAAGACGATCTTCCAAAAAGCCGGGATTGATCCTGCCAAGATCACCGACCAAGCCTCTTATCAAGCCGCATTGAAGACATTAAACGATAAGAAGTCAGAACTTGGTATCGAAGCACCGACCGCTTTCCCAATGAAGGAAGGCTGGGTCGTCGGGCAACACGCGGTCGATCCGTTCCTGTCACAAGAATTTGATGGTTCTGTCACTAAGGCCTACAAGGCCAAGACGATCAGTTGGAAGAACAATAACTACTTCAAGCAATACATCGATGCGACTGTCAAGTACAGTGCCCAACCCGTTCAGAGCATGGACTATTCTACGCAGATTGAAAAGCTCTTCTCGACTGGCAAAGTGGCGATGGCAGAACAAGGTTCTTGGGTCTATCCAACCATCGAATCCGTCGACAAGAAGTTGGCTGCTAACATTGGAATCATCCCGATCCCAGTCAACGAAAAGAGCGCTGGCAAGCTTTCTGTAGGCGTGACCCAATGGTGGGCCGTCAACAAACAAGCCGATCCTAAGACCAAAAAGGCAGCCATGGCCTTTATGGACTGGTTATTCACCTCGAAAACTGGCAAAAAATACTACATGAACCTTAAGGTCGTTCCGGCTTACAAGGGCTTCAGTGCAAGTGACCTGTCTGATCCGCTGAGTAAAGATACCTTGGCTTACATCAATAAGGGCGATACTCAAGGCTTAGTATTCGGTGGTTTTGCAACTGACTGGGGTATGAACGATATGGCCAGCGAGTTGCAGAAGTACGTCGCTGGTAAGGAAAGTTGGAACCAGGCGATCAACAACTCCAAGACTGCTTGGAAGACGGCACGCGCCGGACAATAACACGACATTTAACCAGGAGAAGGGTAGCCAATACGCTTCTCCTTGTTTGTAGCAAAAGCAACCTGCGTGGGACGACCCGCGCCTGCAATTATTTATATTCGTCACTAGGGGGTAATATGATGTCCCAGAAAAAGACATGGTTCTATCTGTTCTCGGCGCCGGTGCTGATCGCGTTGTTTCTCGTAGTGATCCTACCGTTTCTCTACGGGGTCTATTATTCGTTCACCAGCTGGGATGGCGTCTCAACGAGTGGTTTTGTCGGCATTCAAAACTATATCTCTGCGTTCAAAGACCCGGGCTATCTTGCCTCACTGTGGTTTACCATCAAGTTCTCGGTGGTGTCGATCATATTGATTAATATCATCGGTTTGAGCCTGGCGGTGTTGGTTACCAACAAATTTAAAGGGGCCAACATTTTACGGACAATCTTCTTTATGCCTAACTTGATCGGTGGCTTGATCCTTGGTTTCATCTGGCAGTTCATTTTTGTCGAAGCTTTTTCCGCGTTCGGTAAGCTGACTGGTATCGGGGGACTTGGCAATTGGCTGGCAACCACGAACACCGGTTTTTGGGCATTGGTCATCGTCATGGTTTGGCAGTATTCCGGCTACATCATGGTAATCTACATCTCTTATCTGCAAGGAATTGACCAGTCATTGATGGAAGCTGCTGATCTTGACGGCGCGACGGCAATGCAGAAATTCTGGCGGATCAAGTTTCCGCTGATCATGCCTGGATTTACGGTGTCGTTGTTCATGACGCTTTCTAACTGCTTCAAGCTTTATGATCAGAACCTGTCTTTGACCGCTGGGGGTCCATACAACTCAACGCAGATGGTTGCGATGAACATTTATAACACCGCCTTTTCAATGAATAAGATGGGTTATGCACAAGCCAAGGCGGTTATCTTCTTCGTTTTCGTGGCGATCATCTCCTTGACCCAAGTTTATCTCACTTCTAGAAAGGAGATCGAAGCCTAATGCAACAAGAGAAGAAAACCAAAAAAACCTTGATGATCATCTTCGGTTGCTTGTTGGGCTTGGTGTGGATCTCACCGTTTTATCTGATGCTGACCAATTCCTTCAAGACCAAGCGAGAGCTGTTCAATGATACTTTGGGACTACCTAAGTCTTTGAACTTTGATAACTATGTGAACTCAGCCAGAGATCTTAAAATTGTCAGCACCTTCTTGAACTCGCTGGTAATCACTTTGGTGTCAGTATTGATCATCATCGTGTTTTCCAGCATGGCAGCGTATGCGATTCAGCGGACCAAGAGTAAACTCAGTGGTGTGTTTTACATGATGTTTGTCGCGGCAATGTTGATTCCGTTTCAGTCGGTCATGATCCCGCTGGTGTCGATCTTCGGGCGTGCCAACATGCTCAATCGTCCTGGCCTGGTCTTCATGTATCTGGGTTTTGGGGCCAGTATGTCAATCTTTTTGTATGTCGGGGCAATGAAAGGAATCCCGCAGGCCTTAGATGAAGCCGCAATCATTGACGGGGCCAGCCGCTGGCAGATCTTCAGTAAGGTGATGTTTCCAATGTTGCAGCCGACGACGGTCACCGTCGCGCTGCTGAACGTAATGTGGATTTGGAACGATTATCTACTGCCGAGCCTGGTCATCAACCGGCCTGGGTCGCAGACTATTCCACTGACAATGTTTGATTTTTTTGGTCAGTTTACCAAACAGTGGCATCTGGCCATGGCCGGCTTGACGATTGCGATCATTCCAGTGATTATTTTCTACTTTGTGATGCAAAAGCAGATCATTGCGGGAGTTTCTGAAGGGGCAGTCAAGTAAGCCCAACAGATGTGGAAATCTCGCATCCATATGCAGTTAGGTAAGTTGGAGGAAGGATTATGACGAAGCGACTATTTGATATCGACCCATGGGTGGTGGCAACGAATGTGTTGCCAACGGCGGACAAGCGGCTACAAGAAAGCCTTACCGCGATCGGTAACGGTTACATGGGGATGCGCGGCAATTTTGAAGAGCATTATTCTGGTGATACCCATCGCGGCATTTACTTGGCGGGGGTCTGGTTTCCAGACAAGACACGTGTTGGGTGGTGGAAAAACGGCTATCCAAAATATTTTGGTAAGGCGATCAACTCACCGGACTTCCTGAGCATTCCGATTAAGATCAACGGTGTCGATATTGACTTGGCTAAGGTGACTTATCATGACTTCCGTCTCGCTTTGGATATGCACGAGGGGGTGTTGCGGCGGGAGTATGTCGTCGAGGTACCGGATGCTAGCGTCAAGTTGATGTTCACCCGTTTTATGAGCAATGCCGTGCAGCAGTTGGCGCTGATCCGGGTACAGGCAACCGTCCTTGAAGGCACCGCGACAATCGGGTTAGCACCGCAGATCGATGGGGACGTGCACAACGAAGACGCCAACTACGACGAGACGTTTTGGGAACCTATCGGCGTGGCAGCCAACACGCTAACAATGGCGACTAAGCCCAATCCTTTTGGCACGCCACGCTTTACCGTCACCGAGATGATGCAAAATGAGATTGTAGCCGATGCACCGGTGACGCGAGCGGCGACCGAACGCGCACAAGCAGTGGTGGAGAACCTGACGACAACACTGAACGCTAAGCAGACGTTGACGTTGGATAAACACGTCGCGGTCATTACCAGCCGCGACGTACCGGTGAGCCAACAAGCGGCGGCAACCGCGGCTATTTTGGATACCGCCGCCGGCCAAGCGTTTGAGGCTCACTTGGTGGCCCATCAGGCGGTCTGGGCCAGACGCTGGGCGCAAAGTGATGTGCAGATTGGTGGGGATCCCGAGGCGCAACAAGGCATCCGGTTCAATATCTTGCAGCTGTTCATGACCTATTATGGCGAAGACGCGCGGTTGAACGTCGGTCCTAAAGGCTTCACCGGCGAAAAATACGGTGGTGCCACATACTGGGATACGGAAGCCTACATCGTTCCGATGTATCTGGCGACGGCCGCCCCGGCAGTGGCACGAAACTTGTTGCTGTATCGCTACGATCAGCTGGCAGGGGCGTATCACAACGCTCGTCAACAAGGACTGCAAGGGGCCTTGTACCCGATGGTGACCTTCGATGGCATCGAGTGTCATAACGAATGGGAGATCACTTTTGAAGAGATTCACCGCAATGCCAGCGTGGCGTTTGCCATCTATAACTACACCGATTATACCGGGGATACGGAATACGTGCGGACTAAGGGGATCGACGTGTTGGTGGGCATTGCCCGCTTCTGGGCCGATCGGGTGCACCAGTCGGCGCGCACTGGCCAATATATGATCCATGGTGTTACTGGACCCAACGAATACGAGAATAACGTGAACAACAATTGGTATACCAACAAAATGGCGGCGTGGTGTCTGCGCTACACTTTGCAGATCCTGCCGCAGGTGACCGCTGATAAGGCAGCCTCTCTGGGTATTTCAGATGCGGAAAAGGCGCACTGGCAAGATATCATCAAGCACATGTACCTGCCTGAAGACAGTAAGCTCGGGATCTTTGTTCAACAAGACGGTTTTTTGGACAAAGCGCTGCGTCCAGCGGCAACGTTGGCACCGGAAGAGCGGCCGTTAAACCAGCACTGGTCATGGGACAAGATCTTACGCTCACCATTTATTAAACAAGCAGACGTCTTGCAAGGGTTGTATTATCTCAATCAAGAGTTCACATTGGAGGAAAAAAAGCGCAACTTCGACTTTTACGAGCCGCTGACCGTTCATGAATCCTCGCTTTCCGCCAGTATCCACAGTATCCTCGCCGCCGATATCGGGGAAGTCGACAAAGCGGTCGCTTTGTATCAGCGCACTGCACGATTGGATCTGGATAATTATAATAATGACACCGAAGACGGCCTGCACATCACGTCCATGTCAGGCTCTTGGCTGGCGATTGTCCAAGGCTTTGCAGGGATGCGCCACGTCGACGGTCAATTGAGTTTCAAGCCGTTTTGCCCACCAAACTGGACAGGCTATCAGTTCAAGATGAACTTTCGGGGGCGCTTATTGGCTGTGGCAGTTGCGCCTAGCGAGACGACGCTGACTGTGGTTTCCGGACCAGTGCTTGATGTTACAGTCGATGGTCAGCAACATCATCTACTTTCAGGCCATCCCCAAGCCGTCCGAACACGGAATAATTGAAACTTGGCGCAGGCTTTGATATACTAGTTTCAGCAAATAAATATTTTACTCGGTTGACGCAAGCTCAAGGTTTTCTCTTTCAGGGGTGTGAAAGAGGGTCTTGGCTTGCGTCTTTTTGACGCTTAAAGGAGGACACACGTTGGAATTTCTCAAAACTTTGGTGTTGATTCTGATTGCCACGACGCTGGTCGGGCATCTGTTCGCGCGCATCGGCATCCCTGCGGTGATCGGCCAGCTACTGGTCGGCATCGTGCTCGGTCCTGCGCTTTTAGGGTGGGTGCACGCCGATGAGTTCACCCACATCTTCTCTGAAATTGGGGTGATCATCTTGATGTTCATCGCCGGTTTGGAAAGCGATTTGCACTTATTGAAGAAATACTTGCGGCCCAGCGTCGTCGTTGCCTTGCTCGGGGTGCTTGTCCCGGTGGTGGCGATTTATCCGATCGGACTGGGATTTGGCTTGACCAATTTTGAGAGCCTGTTTCTCAGCGTCATTTTCGCGGCGACTTCTGTGTCGATTTCCGTGGCGGTGATGAAAGAGTTGCACATCCTCGACGGTAAAAGCGGTTCGACGGTGCTCGGGGCGGCGGTGGTCGATGATGTGCTGGCAGTGGTGATCTTGAGTATCATGGTCAGCATGATGGGGTCCACAACTGCCGGCGCAAGCCAGACGCCGCTGGTGGTGACGTTCATCGAACAGGCCGCGTATTTCATCGCGATCTACTTCGTCGTGCGCTACATCGCACCGATCATGGCCAAACTCGGCACTAAGCTCTTGTTGCCGGTGGGGCCGACGCTGATGGCGGTGATCTTGTGCATGGGGATGGCTTATGTGGCAGACATGATCGGCCTGAGTGCGGTGGTCGGCGCGTTCTTCGCCGGGATCGCGATCGCCCAGACCCCGGTTGCCCACGAAGTTGACCATAGCATTGAACCGATCGGCTACGCCATTTTCATTCCCGTGTTCTTCGTCAGCATTGGCCTCAACATGTCGCTGGTCGGGATTCAAAAGGATCTCCTCTTGATCGTCGTGTTGACCGTGGTCGCCACACTTGCGAAGCTGTTGGGGGCGGGGCTTGGCGCCTACTGGTCGCAGTTTAACTTCAATGAAGCCTACCTCGTGGGGGCGGGGATGGTGTCGCGCGGGGAGATGGCCCTGATCATCGCCCAGATCGGGTATCAGGCGAAGTTGATCAGCGGCGAGTATTATTCTGCGATCATCGCGGCCATTATCTTGACGACCCTGTTGGCCCCGTTCTTACTCAAGCATGCCGCCAAGCGTCTGAGCTAAGAAGGCGCTGTGTTAGGCTATCAGCCCCACCAAAAGAGGCGCGACAAGCAGTCGCGCCTCTTTTGGTGTAGTCAGTTACTTGGAATCGGCGAGGAAGCCGTGTTCTAAGATATCGATGTTGGCGAGGACCTGGTCGATGATCGGGTCGAAAGCTTCGATCTTGATGTTGGGATTATCGCGGATCATCTGCTTGCTTTGATCGGCGATCAGATTGACCAGCATCAATAACATGTTGGCGACCGTGTCGGCGGAGACGCCGGGCCGCAAAGGGAGCCGCTTGATGATCGGCACGACCATCTCGGGGACCTCGGTGGCGGTCAGGTCGGCCCAGATTGCCTGAATCTTCGGCCGCAAGTTTTCCGGTAAGTTCCCGACCTCAGCGTAGGCCTGCATACTCAAGGCAAATTCGTCGGGGTATTGCAGCTGGAGGCCGATCTTGTAGCGCAAGGCGCGCTGCACCATCTGCTTGAGGTCGGCCGCGTCTTGCCAGACGGAAAGGTCGGCGACGGCGATGATCTTCGCATAAGTGGTGCGGACGGTTTCGAGATAGAGATTCGCCTTGGAGCCAAAATAATTGAAGATCAGCCCCTTGGAAACGTCGGCCTCTTGGGCGATGAGATCGGTTTTGGTGTTGCGGTAGCCGTTTTGGGCGAACTGATGCATCGCCACAGTTAAGATTCGTTGTTGTTTATCTGGATCGATTGCGGATCGAGTTTTTGCCATGTGAATGCCTCAATTCTCTTGGAGATCTCTTCTAGCATACGCGTAGAAGCCGCAGACAATCAAGACCGCGCCGACCGCGACCATCCAGCCGGCAGTAGGCCAGGCCACCGCTTTGGTCGGGACGTTGTTGACCCAACCATACGGAGTCAGCTTGGTGGCCCAGTTGGGGAAGTCCATCAGGCTGCCGAGATATAAGGAGAAAAAGCCGTATGCCGGCAGCAGCCACGCGACGTTTTGCCATCGCGGCAGTAGGCCGACCAGAAGTGCGGCCACGCCATAGGTGACGATGATGGCCGGGGCATACCCCCAAAAGGCGCGCATGAAGTGGGCAAAGCTCGGTGCGGCAGGCATCGAGGCATTCCCGGCGAGGATCATCCCCAGCATCCCGCAGAAGAAGGCGGCGATGGCGATTACTAGCCCGTAGCCCGCGACGCTGGTAAACAGGCGCAGGCGGCTGACGCTGCGCGCATGGAGTTGCTCGAAGTAGCCCTTGCGCTCATCGGTGTTCAGTCGTAGCAAGGTGATCAGCCCGGGAATCGTTGCGAGGATCACGAAAATCACGGCGAGTTTGTTGGTGAACGCCAAGACGATCGTGCGGTTGGCGGCGTGGGTGGCCGCCGTGCCGATCAGCTTGGCCATGGTGGGATTGGAGTTGAGCAGGTTGCCGGCGGTGCCGAAGATCGACCCGTAAGTCGCGCCGAGGATCAGCAGGCCGATCAGCCAGATGATCGTGCTCGTGCGCTCCAGCCGGGCGATCAGCGCCAGCGGGCCGCGCAACCAGCGGCTGGCGTTGCGGCGCCCACTGCGCTGCGGTAGGCGCCCGGCACCCACGTCGCGCGTGGCCGCGATCCAGATCGTCACCGCCGTCACCGCAACGGTGGTGATGACCATCAAGCCGACGGGAAGCCAGTTATTGTGGCCGTAGATATCGAGTTTTTCGATCCAGCCGTAGCCGGTGTACCAGGTGGTGTCAGGCGCTTGAATGTCGGTGACCATCCGGGCGATGAACAAAAGGCCCAGCCAGGTGTAGCTCATGATGGTGGCGCCGCGGCTGTTGTCGGCGATCTGGGCAAAGCACAGGCTGAAGCTGCCAAACATCATCCCGAATGCCGCCAGCCCCAGCCCGAACAGCCAGTTGCCGGCCACGTTCATGCCGGTCATCCCGGAGACTTGCAGGCCCAGCGCCTCGAGGATTCCGGCGGTGAGGTTGATCAACAGTAGCTGCAAAAACGCGGCGGTCAGGCTGGCATTGCGCCCGCTGGCATGCGCGCGGATCATCTCGGCGACCCCTGAGTCTTCGTCGGCGCGGGTGGCGTGAACGGCGAAATAGATGTTCATCATCGCGACGAACAGGCCCATGAACACCATCATCTCTGCGGCGTAGATGTTGGCTACGGTGTAAGGCTTCGCGGCGGTGAACGGTCCGAGCAGCGAAACCATCGCCGGGGTCTTCAAGGTGGTGATGATGGAGGCCATCGTTTTTTCAGTGCCATAAAGGCCGTTGAACTTGGCCGCAGCCCCTGCCATCAAGCCGACCACGCCGACGAGCCACAGGGTGATCTTCAGCCAGTTGCGGCGGAGGTTCAGGCGCAATAAGGTGGCGGTGTTCGCATAATGTGTGCTGAACATGGCTAGGCCTCCTGATTGTAATAGCGTAAGAACAAGTCTTCGAGCGTCGGCGGGTTGCTTTGAAGCGCCTTGATGCCAAGCGGGGCCAGCGCGGTCATCACGCTGGCGAGCTGTTCGGAATCGACCGCGAAGGTGACTTTATGGTCGGCCTGGGTGAAGCTGTGCACCGCTGGCAAGGCGGCGATGCTGGCAGGGTCTTTGGTCGTTGTGACGGTGATCTGGGTGCGGGAGAGTTGGCGCATCGCCTCCAGCGTGCCGGTTTCGATGATCGTGCCTGCCCTGATGATGCCGATACGGTCGCACATCCGCTCTACCTCGCTTAAGATGTGGCTGGATAACAGGATCGACTTGCCGGCTTGTTTGAGCGCCAAGACGTGCTTTTGGAACACTTCTTCCATCAGCGGATCGAGGCCGCTGGTCGGCTCGTCGAAGATGTACAGGTCGGCATCGGTGGAAAAGGCCGCGATCAAGGCGACCTTCTGGCGGTTCCCTTTGGAATACGTCCGGTTCTTCTTGGTCACATCGAGGTCGAAGTCGCGGATCAACGCGTCTGTCTTGGCGCTGTGCTGCTGGTGGTTGAGGCGCAAGAAGAAGTCGATCGCCTCGCCACCAGAAAGGTTGGGCCACAGGTAGACATCCCCTGGGACATAGGCGAGCCGCTTGTGGATGGCCACAGCCTCTTGCCAGACGTC
The DNA here is from genome assembly GCA_934293835.1 of uncultured Lacticaseibacillus sp. Classification (GTDB taxonomy): domain Bacteria; phylum Bacillota; class Bacilli; order Lactobacillales; family Lactobacillaceae; genus Lacticaseibacillus. The sequence goes on from CAKQZO010000011.1 coordinate 12,189, forward strand.
TTGACCGAAGATCGTGGCGGTGCCGCCGCTGGCCTTCAAGATGCCGAGGAGCGTGCGAATCGTGGTGGATTTGCCCGCCCCGTTAGGCCCGATGAAGCCGAAGACTTCGCCAGCGTTGACGGTGAAGGTCACGTCTTTGAGCGCCTGCACCTTCCCGAAGCGTTTTTGGAGATGATCGATTTGAACCACAGGTTGTGTCATGATGATGCCCCCCTAATTGATGGTTGGTACAGCGATCCTGCAGGAATAGTTGGTTGCGATTGTAGTATAGGCGCAATTGACTCGTTGGTCAATGACTCACTAGTCATTATTTTTTACAAACAAACGTTCTTTAAGACTTGAAAAATACAAACATACGTTTGTATAATGAGAGGCAAAGGAAGGTGATGCAGATGACGCGAATCGTGCCCCGTGAGATGTGGTTGTATGATGACCGCGGGATGATGAACTGGCTGGGGTGGTTGTTATCCGATCATAGCGCCTATCTGGAACAAGAAGCCGGCCGCGAAAATGAGATCGCGCCAAAACCGGCGATGACTGAACGCGAGCTGGCGGCGTGCTTGCAGACGGCCTGGGAGCAGCAGACGAGAATCGCGATTCAGATGAATGCCTTGTACGGGGCCCGCTACCTGCCGGATCTTGTCGGCACCGTAGTGGGGTATGCGCGCGGGCAGGTCTTCTTGCAACAAGCCGATGGTGCGCTGCAGGCGCTGGTCATCGCCGACATGCGCCACGCCCAGCCGGCGACGCCAACGCATTGGTGGGCGGCATGACCCCGCTAGATGATCCGGCAAGGTTGCCTGAGCGCGACATCATGTGCATTGACTGCAAGTCTTTTTATGCAAGCGTCGAGGCGATTCGCCGCAGTGAGCATCCGCTGGGGGCCAAGAATGCGGTGCTGTCACGGCCGGAATCAGAAGGCGGCTTGATCTTGGCCGCATCACCGGATACGAAGCGGGACTACGGGGTCCAGCTGGGCACGCGCCAGTTCCAGTTGCGGCCGAATATGGACATTCAAGTCGTCGATCCGCACATGCAGCGCTACATCGAGGTCAACTATGTGATCAATGAAATCTATCGCCGCTTCACCGATGACGCGCATTGGTACGTGTATTCGATCGATGAATCGTTCATCGATGTGACCCATTCCCATCAGCTTTTTGGCGATAATATCGCGATCGCCCAGCAGATCCGCCAGCAGGTGTTTGCGGCCACGGGGATCTGGACGACGGTCGGCATCGGGCCTAATCCGCTGATGGCCAAGCTCGCGCTCGATATCGACGCGAAGCATAATGCGCCGTGGATCGCGCAGTGGACCTATGCCGATGTGAAGACCAAGCTCTGGGCGATCGATCACCTGACAGATTTCTGGTCGATCGGTAGCAAGACGGCGACTAAGCTGGAGAAAATGGGCATCCACACGCTCGGCGAGCTTGCCCAAAGCGATCGGCGCGAGTTGCATCGGCGCTTCGGGGTGATGGGGGATGCCTTGTATTTCCATGCGTGGGGTATCGATTATTCAGACCTGGCGCGCCGCTACGTGCCGCGCCAGGAAAACAAAGGCTATTGCAACAATCAGGTGCTGATGCGCGATTACACGACCATGGCTGATCTCGAAGTCGTCTTGGCGGAAACCGCCGACCAAGTCGCGACCCGGCTGCGCAAGCACGGGGTGGTCGCTGAGGTGATCGGTGTGTCGGTAGGCTTCGCCGAGCCTGATGCCGACGGTCGAACCCACTGGGGCGGCCAGACGCGGATCGACCCCAGCAACCGGACCGATGACCTGATTCGAGCGGTGCGCTTCTTGCTGCATAAGAAGTGGCAAGGCAATGCCATCAGAAGCGTCGGGGTGCGGGCCGGCCGCATCAGCAAGCCGGCGACGATCCAGACGAGCCTGTTCGAAGACCCAGCCAAGGTCGAGGCCCAGATGCGCCTGGAAGCCAGCCTCGACAAGATTCGCGACCGCTTCGGGTACAAGGCGATCGTTCGCGGTTATAGCAAAACCGCCGGCGGGACGGCCATCGACCGCGCCGGTTTGGTCGGCGGGCATGCGAAGTGATATGGATTCAGAAAAGGAGGGCAATGATGATTCCGGAATCGCGCCAATTATTGGCGAACTACGACAGGTATTTCCTGCGCAAGTACCGCTGGCAGTACCATTTGTTGATCGTGAACAATCACTTCTTTGATTGTTACTCGTTTTTCATGCAGGCCCACCGAACCGGGGATGCGCTGCATTATAGCTATGATCTGTTGGAGATGCCGCGGGTTGAGGCGACGTATCAGCAGGTGATGGCTGACTTGCGAGCACATTCCAAGATGCGGATCGAGTTTCGTGACACGCACCAGCTGTACATGCCGGAGAAGCCGATCACCGAAGACCCTGTTCATGGGCACGGCCGCAATCCCCGTTATCACGCGGGCAGAAGGGCAAAATGAGCGCAAGCAAAAAGCCAGCGTCGCGCGACGCTGGCTTTTTATGTGTGCTTATGCCTCTTGGGCCAAGGCACGGTTGCGCTTGATTTCCTCGAACCGCTTGGGGGTGAGCTTGCCGAGTTCGACGAGCTTGCCTTCGATCGCGTCTAAGACCGTGTTGCGGTCGGCCAGGTCGTTGACGAAGTCGAGGTGGTCGCGGTCGATCGTCAACATGGTTGAGCGGGTGTAACCCTTGGACCAGTCGCGGTAGGCGCGGTTGACGCGGTGGTAGTAGTCGATCAGTTCTGGCTTTTCGCGGATGTCTTCCATTTCCCGGCCGCGGCTTTGAATCTCATCGATTTCGTGTTCCGGGTCGATCTGGAGGTAGACGGCCAGGTCAGGCAGGCCGTTGAAGGGACTGCCGTTGACGTTGGCCTGCATCTCTTGAGACAGCGTGACATAGACGTTGAAGTCGATGTCGTCGATCTCGCCGTTTTGGTGCAGCTGGCTGGCCATGACAAAATCGGATTCGAGTGAGGAGTCCATGATGGCGTTCTCCTGCACCAAAGCCTTCTTCAGCTGTTGGTAACGGAAGGTCAAAAAGGCGATCTGCAGGATGGTCGCGGTGGTCTTGCGACTGTCCACGCCGGCGGAGTAGAACTTCTGAAGCATGTTGGCGATCATGCCGTTGCCTTCGACGTCTTCATAGTAGGCTGATGAGTTGAGGTCTTGCGATAAAATACGAGTCAGGCTGGTCTTGCCGGCGCCGATACTACCGAGGATATAGATCATGTGAAATTGCTTCCCTTTCAAAAATACTGTGCGACACAACAAACAGGGCGCGGATTCCGCGTCCCTTGTTGAAAAGATTATTGGATTTCCTTCAAACCTAGCTTGCGCCGGCCGGTGTTGAACCATGGGCTGACGGTGAAGGCCAAGATGTCATTGACGACGTAGATGCTGGAGTTGATCGCCATGGCGAGACTTGCGTCGCCTTGGGCGAAGGTGATGCCCCAAAGGATCAGCTGGGCGATCCCGGAGAACAACCACCAGAAGTATTGGTTGTTGTAACGCAAGAAGCAGACGATCCCACCGGTCAAGGAAATCGCGAAGGCCATGCCATCATAGATCGGGCGCGGGTCGTTGGTGAATTTGCCGATCAAGAAGGCGGACAGCGCCCAGACGATCAGAGTTGCGGCGATGGAGATCACCCATTCCTTAGCGGCGAAGCGCTTGAGGTTGTTCTTGGTGTCATCGTTCCAGGTCCGAACGGAAATCAGAACCGGCAGATCCAACGTGATGACGTAAGCAATCTGTTCGAAGATGGATAGGTAGTTCTTGGCGGTGAAGCCAACGAACACGAAGCAAGCCGCTGAAATCAGGCCTAACCAGCCGTTGACCGCCTTGGTCGCGTTGATCGCCAAGACACACAATACCCCAAGCATCGTGCCGACGAAAGTGATGAGTGCGACTGCGGTGATCGGTGCGTTCACCAGCGTCATCAGCTGGCAGCCCAAGGCGAACCAGAATAGATAGTAGTTTTGTTGTGGCCAGCCCTTGAGTTGATTGAACAACCAGCTGACATAGTTTTGTGAACTGTGCAGATCTTGTGAATTTTGCATTACCAATATGTCCCCCTAAAATAATTTCCGAAACATATTATGCCGCAAATAAATTGTGGGTGCCAGACTTGAATATACATGATATTGGTGGTATGGACGAACGCTGCACAATATATAGGATAGATGGAAACGAATCCAGTTTGTGGCTAGCGCCATATTGGCGGTGCGGTCCGTGCCGTTTGCACGCAGACTTTATTGAGGTTCGTGGCTTGCATGCACCTTCTTACGATATTTGGTCGGGCTGATGTTGAGGTAGCGTTTGAACAGGCGATAAAGGGACGTTTCGTTCTTGTAGCCGAGCAGTTCGCTGATGTCGGCGTTTGACCGGTCGGTTTTGATGATTAGGTTCTCGGCGACTGCCAAGCGCCGCCGGTCAATCAACTCCTGGAACGTTTTGCCGGTTGTGGCCTTGAGCTTATCGCTGAGGTAGTTGCGGTTGTAGCCAAATGCAGCGCTAACGCTGGTCAGCGTCGCGTCGGCGTAGTGGTCGTTGATGTAGCCGAGGATAGGCAAGGTGTTGCTGGCATCACTGGCGGTGAAGTTGATCAGGCTTTGCTTGATGCTGGTCTTGAGTTCGATGATCAAGGCTGAGAGAATCAGCGCCATGGATTGCTTGTATGTCGACTGTTTGTTGACGGTGGTTAGGCCTTTTTGAATCAAGGCCTCTACCAGATTCGTCGCGATCTGATTCTTGCCGATGTCGAATAAGATGAAGTTGTTGTGTAGCGAGCTCGGGTTGTCCGCGTTGTAAATCAAGCGAGTGATGATGTTGAACGACTCAGGAATTAAGGTGAACAGGTCGGAGAGGTAGGCCTCACTTTTGATCAGAATGTTGACCAAAATATCGGCTTGTTCGGTGTCGTCGATGCGCTGGACGATGTCTTTATCCATCAAGAGCAGGTCGCCTTGGCGCAGTTCGATGCGCTCGTCGTTAATGTATTGCGTGCAGTGGCCAGCATACATGTAGTTCAGTTCGATGAAGCTGTGCGTGTGCGCCGGGACGTATGAGAAGCGGTTGTTCTTCGTGATGGCAATATCGCCGTCTTTGAAGAAGTCCCAAGTCGGTATCTGGGGGATGGGATGCTTGAGAAAGTCGAGCGCCATGTAATTATCGTTGTTGCCGGCACGCAGCTGGGTGGCTTCGATCGGGCTGATGGCAAAAAGCAGTTCATCGAGTTCGGCTGACGGCATGATATCCCTCCCTGGTCACGACGGCTGACACTACGGCTAATGGTAGCGCTGCAACCGATTTCTTTCAAGGCGAAAAGGCGGGGCTTTTGGAACGTAACGTCACTGGAATATTCAGGCACATGAAAGAGGCTGTGACAGCGTCACAGTCCCGTTTGTTGTATCCACTATCAGGGACACGGCTATTCGGCATGATGCGCCTTGCTGGTCAGCTCGGTGATGGTGAGTTTGATCACGCTGACTCCGGCGAGCTTGTGGGCCGGCAGCGCGTCGAAACTGGCCAAGTTGCGACCGGTTTCGTGCTGCATTAAGCGGTTGAGCGCATGGGCCTTAACCGCCGGATCGGTGACCAGCTCGGCGGTGCCGTAGCCAATCACGCTTTGATAGGCCGCCGAGTATGCCGGGGTATCGTTACCGCTGGGCATAAGCGTCGCCCCGCCGTCGATTTCGATGCAGACATGCGGGTCACGGGCAATCAGCGTGCACTTCTTGCCTTGGCGGGCGCCGTGGCTATAGAGCACCAGCGTGTCGCCGGCCCACTCGTAGCCGTAGTTGGTGGGGACGACATAAGGAAAAGGATCGTCGTTCAGCGCGATGTGGACGACGCGGCAAGCTGCCACGATCTGTTTGATCTCAGCCAGATCGATCTGGCGTTCGTGTCGACGCATTCTATTTATAGATGATTCCTTCCGCTTTCTAGCAATCGCCGACATGCACGCTGGCGCGGTGTAAGGCGTAGGCGACGAGGCCTGCGTCGCTATCGCTAGGGCTGATGAACGAGCGGCTGCCTCCGTCGTCTGTTGGAATGACAACCTGTGGGCAACCGGCCAGTTCGGCGAGGCTGGTGAGCGCTTGAGTTTCTTGAGCATCGGCGCCGATGGTTGCCAGAGGCATCACCGCCTTTTTCAGCAGGTGAGACACCTCTTGTTGCCAAGCGGCTTGTGTCGCCTGGGCGGCAGCGTCTGTGGGCGTGGCTGCCAGTGTCGTGTAGGCGGTGCGCAGCGCCTCACGCCGATCGCCGAACGGGGCGCTGATCAGCTGCAGTGAGTGCCACTTGGTTGCCGGCAGCAAGACGTCTGCGAGCTTACGGAAAACGGCCGGGTCGCTGGCAAGCCAGCCTAAAGCCGAAAAGTCGGTGCCTGGGTGGGTGGTGCGGATGGCAAACAGTTGGTTGGCACTGGCGGCGATGCGCAGACTGCCATTGAGATCCTGATCTAAGGCAAAGTCCGCGTTGCCTGCAGCGACCGCCTCGGCCGGGGTGGGCGTGATACCATGCAGGGTTGCGCCGGCCGCCAAGAGTTGGGCGACGGTAGCGTTGCTTGTCGGGGCGCCGAGTGTCGCGGCGATGGTAAAGGTGAGTTCGTCCAGCGTACCGCTGGCGGTGGGTTGTAAGGTGAAATCTGGTTGAGTGTCTGTTGCGTTCATGATGAGGCCTCCGAGTCGTATGAATATATCGATAAGTATAAGCCAACTTGGCTGGAAGCGAAACGCAGATGGCGGTGCATTTGTCAGTCCGAAAGAAAAATAATTTTGCTTACCTCGATATTATTTGCTTGCGCAAGCAAATAAATCGTGCTAAACTACAAAGTGATTAAGGGCGTGACTGTTTTTCGGTGATGAGGAGGGATAGCATGCACCGGTGGCTGGGCGTCGTGATCTTGGGGATGTTTTTCTTCATGGTCATTGTGGATGGCAGTATTGTGACGATCGCCGTGCCAGCGATGGCGCAGAGCCTGCAGGTAGGCACGGAACGCGTCAATCTTGTGATCAGTGTGTACTTGGTGACGATCAGCGCATTGTTGTTGGTGTTCGGCCAGCTAGGGGAAGTTTGGGGGCGAGAACGACTTTTTCAGTTAGGGACGCTGGGCTTTGTCATCGGTTCATGGCTGGCCGGCGCTAGCAATCAGTTGCCGCTAGTACTTAGCGGCCGGGTGATTCAAGGGGTTGGCGCGAGCATGACGATGGCGACCAGCTATGCGCTGGTGACGGACTGGTTTGCGCCTGGTGAGTTGGGGCGCGCGTTCGGGGTCGAAAGCATCTTCATCTCGATCGGCGGCTTGGCTGGCCCGGGTATCGGCGGGCTGGTGCTGGCGCACTGGGATTGGCGATATATCTTCTGGTTGAACGTGCCGATCGGGCTCGTGTGTCTGCTGGCGAGCTGGTGGGTATTTCCCCGGCAGAAAAAGACGCGACCGCTGAAGCATTTTGATTGGGCAGGCGGCGAGGCGCTGATCGGGTTGGCGATCAGCCTGTATGCGGCGACTGCGCTGTTGATGACGCGCCCGTTGCTAGCGGCGGGGTGGTTGCTGGGGTTCAGCGGCTTGTTGTGGTGGTTCATCCGCCACGAGGCGACGGCCGTGAAGCCGTTGTTGCAGCTGCGCTTGTTTGCGGCGCCGACATTTGTCCTGCCGTTGGGGGCGGCCTTTTGCACATTCGTTGCGGCCTATTTCTTCACACTGCTGGCGCCGATCTACTTGCAGCTGGTCGTCCACTTGTCTAGCGCGCTGACCGGGCTGGTGTTGATGGGTGGGCCCTTGATCGCGATCGTCGGCAACCCGGTGGCGGGCGTGGCGGTCGAGCGGTGGTCGCAGGTACGCGTGATGGTCGTCGGGATCACGCTGTTGGTGGGAAGCACGCTAGGCCTCGTCGGGTTGAACGGGAAGTTTGAACCCCTGGCCTTGTTGGGGCTGTCTTTGGTGATGGCGATCGGCACTAGCCTGTTTGGCACCGCGAACAGCGCGTATCTGATGAGCCGGGTTCACGCCGAAGGCCGCGGTGCGGCCGGCGCGATGAATTCTTTGGTGCGTGAGGTGGGGCTGGTGTTAGGGGTGACGCTTGCTAGCGCGAGCTTCTACGGTAGCCTGACTGCGATCGGCGGGCATGTCGTCACCGATGCCAGCACGCAGCCAGCTGGGCTGTTACTGGCGGCCCAGCGGTTGAGTTATCTGGTCGCGGTGGTGATCCTGATTGTGGGTTGGCGGTTGAGCGTTATTCTGGCAAAAGAAGGGAGGTGATGACTTGATTGGCGAAATTGATGCGTTGACATCGGCATTGAACATTGCGTCTAAGCAGGTGAGTGAGTATCTGGATCAAGAGCTGCACCCACTGGGGCTGACGGCCAGTAACTATTATTTCATTCTCAAGATCGCGCGTGTGGACACGGTGACACAAGACCAGCTCTATCAGCTGATCTATCTGACGCAGAGTAACATCACGCGGCGGCTGGCGCAGCTCGTGCAGAAAGGGCTGGTGGTCAAGCGGCGGGACCCGAACGATAAGCGGGCTTGGATCATCGAGCTGACGGCGGCCGGCCAAGAGCTCGTGCCGCAGTTACAGAAGCGTTTGGCAGCGGCCAACAAGAAGATTTTTGCCGGCCTCAGTGCCTCGCAGAAAGAGGCGCTGGCCACCACGTTGCAGCAAGTTAATCGGAATATTGAGGCGCAATTTTTGTGGCCTCGGGTATGATGCGAGGAGGAAGCTATTATGGCAACACCAATCAATGTTTTTGGGATCGACCAACCGAATTTACGCATTCCCGATGATTTTGAACTCGTCGCGGCCGATATTCGGACCCGCAATGGCGAGCCGGTGCGCGTCGAGCGTTATCAACACCACGGGGAGGTGGACTGGCTGGGCCGGCACCTCACGCTGGTATGGGGTAACGACGGGCGCTTGTTGAGCTACAACGATTTTTCCCTGATCAGCTCGGCGCCGTTGCCGACCCGGGAGACGGCGCGAGACATCGCCGTGGAGACCTTGCGTTCGCTGGACCCGCTGTATGCGCGAGGCTTGCATTATATGCGCACCGATGCGCTCAGTCGCAGCTTCGTGAACACGGATCGGGCCGAAGTGCAGATTCCGATCTTGTGGGTCAAGTTCGCCCACAACAACGGGAGCTATAATTGGGTGTCTGTCGGCGCAGGCGGTGAAATCGTTGAGTTCGAGCGGGAGTCGCAGTGGGATTATGCGCGCGCTCGGCGGGCGACTGAAGAGTGGAACTACGACGACTGGGTATTGGCGCACATGGGCCAAGGTCCTCAACCTGCGGCCCCAGCGGCGCTGGCATAGGTGAGCGCGATGGCAGATCAATTCGAACGGGTGATCCAGGCGTTGGGGCAAGCCAACGACCGGCTGTATCAATTGGAAGAAGTCGATTATGTGACCGCCGCGTATAAGGGCTTCAGTGCCAGTGGTGCGACCTTAGATGAAGTCCAAGAAGAAATTGCCACCACGCGGGCGACGATTCAAAAATTGACGCGGCGCCTGGCGCGGTTGGAAGAACAAGAAAAGTGAAGACGGCAGCCGGTGGCAGTTTGGATTGTTGAAATTGCCACCGGCTTTTTGGGTGTAGACTCTTATGAAGGATTCGGGTCAAACGCTGGATGCCGGCATGGATGGACTAATTGCTTGCAACCGATTACATTACGTGCGATAATAACATCAGGAGTTGAGAAGGGGTGCTGTTGGCCGGCTCTACGGCTTCCCCTTGTTCCCTCAGCACACCAGGAGACCGTTCACAGTTGGCCGTGGCCAGCTGGCTCTCCTGTTCCAGAGGTTTGCCAATGAAGGCAGATTATAACACTACTGCCATTCGGAGCGAATGAACACGCA
>CAKQZO010000012.1 GCA_934293835.1 uncultured Lacticaseibacillus sp.
AAGCTCGACGATCTCGAGATGTATCAGACGGTGTACGCCAAGGAAGTCGGCTCGGCTGCCGCTCCGACCGCAGGCCTGCACTGGACCGAAGAATTGCTGCAAAAGGCGCAGGATAAAGGCGCCAAGCTGGTTTACCTCACGCTGCATGTGGGCTTAGGGACGTTCCGGCCAGTGTCGGTGGAGAACATCGAAGACCACAAGATGCACAGCGAATTCTACCGCTTCTCGCAAGAAGCCGCAGACACGCTGAATGAGGTCCGCAAAAACGGCGGGCGCATCATCGCGACGGGGACGACTTCGATTCGCACCCTGGAGACGATCGGGACGAAGTTTGATGGTGAGATCCGCCCTTCTTCTGGCTGGACGGACATCTTCATCAAGCCAGGCTATCAATGGCGAGTCGTCGATGCGTTCATCACCAACTTCCACTTGCCGAAGTCGACCTTGGTGATGTTGGTGGCTGCCTTCACCGGCCGCGAAAACATTCTGAACGCTTACGAACACGCCATCCAAGAACGTTACCGCTTCTTTAGCTTCGGCGACGCAATGTTTATTCATAAATAGTGGCGCTAGGCAACCCAAGGAGGATTCATGGAACCAGCAGTAAAATACCGGCTCAAACATGTTGATAAGCACACCGGCGCGCGTCTAGGCGAACTGGTCACCCCGCACGGCACGTTTCCCACTCCGATGTTCATGCCTGTGGGAACCTTGGCATCCGTGAAAACCATGGCGCCTGAAGAGCTCGACGCGATGGGCGCCGGGGTGATCTTGGCGAACACATATCACCTGTGGCTACGACCCGGCGAAGACATCGTCGAAGAAGCTGGAGGCTTGCATCGGTTCATGAACTGGGACAAAGGCATCTTGACGGATTCTGGCGGTTTTCAGGTGTTCTCTTTGGCCAAGCTGCGTGACATCCAAGAAGAAGGCGTCCACTTCAAGAACCACCTCGATGGGCGCAAGATGTTCTTGTCACCAGAAAAGGCAATCGCGATCGAAAATGCGCTGGGACCAGACATCATGATGAGCTTTGATGAATGCCCGCCGTTTTTTGAAAGCTACGAGTATGTGGCCAAAAGTGTCGCGCGCACCAGTCGCTGGGCGGAACGCGGCTTGAAAGCCCATAAGAACCCAGATTGGCAGGCCCTCTTTGGCATCGTGCAAGGCGCCGGCTTCAAAGATCTGCGCCAGCAAAGCGCGCGCGATCTCGTCAGCTTAGATTTCCCTGGATATTCGATCGGCGGCTTGTCTGTCGGCGAGTCCAAAGAAGAGATGAATCACGTCTTAGACTTCACCACGCCGCTGCTGCCGGAAGATAAGCCGCGTTACTTGATGGGCGTGGGCTCACCAGATGCGTTGATCGACGGGGTGATTCGTGGGATCGATATGTTCGATTGCGTGTTGCCGACGCGGATCGCCCGCAACGGGACGACGATGACGAGCAACGGACGCGTGGTGATCAAAAACGCCAAGTACGCGCGCGACTTCACGCCGCTTGATCCTAACTGTGATTGCTACACGTGCCGCAACTACACGCGGGCTTACATTCGCCACCTGATTCATACCGATGAAGCGTTCGGCATCCGGCTGACGAGTTACCACAACTTGTACTTCCTGTTACACTTGATGCAACAGGTGCGCGAAGCGATCGCCAACGATCAATTGCTCGAGTTCCGCGAAGCGTTCTTCGAACAATACGGCTATAACAAGCCAGGCGCGAAGAGCTTCTAGAAGGTCAGCCCTAAGTCTGATTGGCGTTGCCTAGCCAAATCTGTTACAGTATGAGATGGATAAATAAACAAACTAAACGAGGTGCCTACATTGAACAGTAGCTATTCCATGATCATTTTGATCGTTGTGATGTTCGCATTCATGTATTTCGGCATGATGCGTCCCCAAAAGAAACAGCAGCAGAAGCGTCAAGCGATGCTGAACGAAATGAAAAAAGGCGATAAGGTCGTCACCATCGGCGGCTTGCACGGGGTGATCGATAGCATCGATAAGACTGCCGGCACCGTCGATCTTGACCTCGATGGGATCTTCTTGACGTTCAACCTCAGCGCCATCCGGGTGGTTGACCAGCCGGCGGCCGCACCAGTGGCCAAAGAAAAGTCGGAAGCGGCTGACAAGCCATACTCCGAACCATCGTCTGACGATAAGGCCGACGATCACAAAGACTAAGCACGACTTGAATCTCTGCAGCGATGCAGGGATTTTTTTGTGCAACAGAATTCGTTCTCAGAAAAACAGATTAAAGCGGTTTAAGCTCATATAATCACATTTGTAATCGCACGACCAATCGCCGCAATCGCCGGTTTAACGCGGCTTTTAAAAAAATCGTGAAAAAGTTCACCTAACCTGTTTACAAATTCACAACCATCGGGTATATTGTTCTTGTGAAATGGTTAACGAAAACATTCGATTGTGGAGGGACTGCAATATGTTGAAAGCTGCCGAAAAAACCGCTCCGGTAAAAGAGACGCAAGTTGACGTGGATAAGATGATCGACGAGCTGGTCAAAAACGCCCAAGAAGCACTCAAGGTGATGAAGGGCTTCGATCAGGAGAAGGTCGATCACATCGTGCACCGCATGGCGATCGCTGGTTTGGATCATCATATGGAACTCGCGAAGATGGCGGTTGAAGAAACCGGCCGTGGGGTCTATGAAGATAAAGCAATCAAGAACATGTTTGCGACTGAAGAAATCTGGCATTCGATCAAAGACGATAAGACCGTCGGCGTGATCAACGAAGATAAGCAGAAGAACGTCATCTCGATCGCAGAGCCGATCGGGGTCATCGCCGGGGTAACGCCTGTGACGAACCCGACCTCAACGGTGATGTTCAAGTCCGAAATTTCGATCAAGACGCGTAACCCGATCATCTTCTCCTTCCATCCAGGCGCGCAGAAGTCCTCTGCCCGGGCCTTGGAGGTCATCCGCGCAGAAGCCGTGAAGGCGGGCCTGCCAGAAGGCGCGTTGCAGTTCATCCCAGTACCAAGCATCGAGGCTTGTCAGGCCCTGATGCACCATCCAGGCGTGGCGACGATCCTGGCGACCGGCGGCCCAGGCATGGTTAAGTCCGCTTATTCCTCCGGCAAGCCTGCACTAGGGGTCGGTGCCGGGAACGCGCCTGCTTATATCGAAGCGAGCGCCGATGTGAAGCAAGCCGTCAACGATATCATGTTGTCCAAGAGTTTCGACCACGGGATGGTCTGTGCTTCTGAACAAGGCATGGTCGTCGACGCGCCGATCTATGACAAGGTCAAGCAAGAATTCCTGGCCCAAGGCGCCTACTTCGTTCAGAAGAAGGACATGAAGAAGTTCACCGAAACCGTGATCAACACCGAGAAGATGGCGGTCAACCCGCGCATCGTCGGCCAAAGTGCTTGGCAGATCGCCAACTGGGCGGGGATCGAGATTCCCGAAGACACCCAGTTGATCATCGCCGAGTTACCGGAACCGGGAGACAAATATCCGCTGTCTCATGAAAAGCTGAGTCCCGTTTTGGCGATGTTCAAGGCTAAAGATCACGAAGATGGGTTCGCCAAGGCCGAGAAGATGCTGGATATCGGCGGCCTGGGCCACACCGCGGTGATTCACACGCAAGACCAAGATCTGGCCGTGGCGTATGCCGATAAGATGCAGGCTTGCCGCATCTTGGTGAACACCCCGTCGACGATGGGCGGCATCGGGGATCTGTACAACAACATGATTCCGTCACTGACTCTGGGCTGTGGCTCATACGGTGGTAACTCGATTTCGCATAATGTGGGGACGATCGACTTGTTGAACATTAAGACCTTGGCTAAGCGGCGCAACAACATGCAATGGGTCAAGTTGCCGCCGAAGATCTACTTCGAACGCAACTCGGTACGTTATCTGGAGAAGATGGACGGCCTCGATCGCGTCTTGATCGTCGGCGACCGCGGCATGGAAAAGCTCGGCTACATCCGCATCGTTGAAGAAGTGTTGAAGAACCGGACGAACAACGTTGATGTCCAAACCTTCTTGGATGTCGAACCCGATCCGTCCAGCAACACGGTTTACAAAGGCACGGCGATCGCCAAAGACTTCAAGCCAGACGCGATCGTTGCCGTCGGCGGGGGGTCTGTCATGGACGCCGCCAAAGGGATCTGGTTGTTTTACGATGGTGATGGCGACTTCTTCGGCGCCAAGCAGAAGTTCTTAGACATTCGTAAGCGGACGTATAAGTTCCCGAAGCCGACCAAGTCTAAGCTGGTCTGCATTCCGACAACTTCTGGGACCGGGTCTGAAGTGACCCCATTTGCGGTCATCACCGATTCTGACACCGGGATCAAGTACCCGCTGGCCGATTATGCGCTGACTCCTGATGTGGCCTTGATCGATTCGCAGTTCATCGAAACGGTGCCGCCTAAGGTCGTCGCCGATACCGGTTTGGATGTGATCTGCCACGCCACCGAAAGCTTCGTCTCGACGATGGCCAGCTCCTACACCCGCGGTCTGTCGCTGGAGGCGCTCAAGCTGGCGTTCGACAACCTGGAAGCCTCTTACAACGGGGACCTGGAAGCCAAGGCGAAGATGCACGATGCCTCGACGATCGCCGGGATGGCCTTTGCCAACGCCTTGTTAGGGATCAACCACAGTATCGCCCACAAGCTCGGGCAGACGTACCATCTGCCTCACGGGCGTTGCATCGCGATCACCTTCCCACACGTTGTGCGCTATAACGCGAAGACACCGACGAAGCGCGCCGTTTGGTCCAAGTATAACTACTTCAAGGCCAACGAAGACTATGCGCAGATCGCGCGTTATCTCGGGCTCAAAGGTGACACGACTGAAGAATTAGTCGAAAGCTTCGTTCAAGCCTACATCGACCTCGCCGGCCGCATCGGCGTCAAGATGAGCCTGAAGGAACAAGGCATCACCAAGGATGAAGTGATCGCCAACGCCGATCGCATCGCCGAATTGGCCTACGAAGACAACTGCACGGTGACCAACCCGGTTGAACCGCTGATCGCCGATATGAAGCAGATCTTGCTGGATGAATACGAAGGCACCGCTTCTAGCGCCTCGGTTCGCCCATAATCGTGACTGAAAAAAGCCAAGCCTCGTGCTTGGTTTTTTTGGTGCTTGCGCCACGAGTGAAATTGGCTGAGAAGTCGCAGGGAGGTGACTTCTTTTTTCGGGCGTTTCATGCCATAATAGACTAAGACTATTGCCACTAAAAGTAAGGATGGCTTATGACACCGAATAAAGAAGATTATCTTAAAATGATTTTTGAGCTGGGCGGCGACACTCAGCTGATCTCAAACAAACAGATCGTTGCTGGCTTGTCGGTTTCCGCAGCTTCGGTTAGCGAGATGATCACCAAATTAGTCGAACAAAAATACGTGACCCATACGCCTTATCAAGGCATCAAGTTAACCGCGGCTGGGCAAAAGCGTGCGGCCTTATTGGTGCGCAACCACCGGCTGTGGGAAGTGTTCTTGGTGCAGTCGTTGCACTATCCTGTCGACAACATTCATCAAGAAGCAGAACAGCTCGAACACGCGACCACCCAAGATATGGCTGACCGGCTGTCGGAGATGCTGGGCAATCCCCAGTACTGTCCGCATGGTGGCGTGATTCCCGACGCCGACGGCCACTATTTTGACCAGAGCCGAGTGCCGCTGGCGACCCTGACCATCGGCCAAAAAGGGCACATCGAGCGGGTGGTCGATGAGGTGAACGTGATCGATTACATTCACGACATCGACTTGCGCATCGAAGACCACTTCACGGTGGTGGCCCGCGATGACCAGACCATCACCTTGCATCTCACCCGGACGGACACCGATGTCGCCGTGGACCTCGTGCGGGCGTCGCATGTATTTGTCGATCCGGCCCTCCAAGATTAATCAAGAACGAACAGAAGTTATAGGAGCATACAGCGTATGGCAGAAGAACAAGCAGCAGTGATCATTCTCTTTGGCGGTTCGGGCGATCTCGCCCGGCGGAAGCTTTATCCCGCGATGTTCGGGCTATTTCGCCGCGGCTATTTGCGGCAACATTTTGCGGTGATCGGCACTGCCCGGCGCCCGTGGTCGGATGATTACTACCGCGATATCGTCGTGAACGCCGTGAAGGATCAGCCAGAGGCGACTCAAGAAGAAGCCGAGGCGTTTGCCGCGCATTTTTATTATCAATCGCATGACGTGACCGATGCCGACCACTACATCACGCTCAAGAACTTGGCGGCCAAGCTCGACGACCAGTATGCCGTCGGTGGCAACCGACTGTATTACATGGCGATGGCGCCGGACTTCTTCGCCACGATCGCCGAGCACCTCAAGTCCGAGGCGCTGTTGACCGACGAAGGCTTCAACCGCCTCGTCATCGAAAAACCCTTCGGCCACGACTACGCTTCGGCGCTGGCGCTGAACAACTCGATCACCGCCACCTTCGATGAGTCGCAGATCTATCGGATCGATCATTACTTAGGCAAAGAGATGACGCAGGCGATCATGGCGTTGCGCTTCGCCAATCCGCTGGTGGGCAGCGCCTGGAACAAAGACCACATTAAAAATATCCAGATCACGCTCGCCGAGGCGGTCGGCGTCGAAGAGCGGGCAGGGTATTACGAGCATTCCGGCGCGATCCGCGACATGGTGCAAAACCACGTCATGCAGCTGTTGGCTTATCTGACGATGGCCAAGCCGGCTAGTCTGACCCCAGAAGCCGTGCACGCCGTCAAGGGGGAGGTCTTCAATCACCTCCACATGTACACTGAAGAAGAGGCCCGCGCCAACTTCGTCCGCGGGCAATACGCCTCTGCGGTGATCGATAAGCTCACGGTTGCAGGCTACCGCGAAGAAACCGGTGTGACCGCGGATTCACTGACGGACACGTTCGTCGCCGGGAAGGTGCTGGTCGATACGCCGGAATTCGCCGGCGTACCGATCTATATCCGCACCGGCAAGCGTCTGACGCGCAAGTCGACGCAGATCACCGTCGTGTTCAAACCGGCCGGCGCCGAGTTGTTCGGCGAAGAGGCCAAGGCCAACACCCTGACGATCTATGTTGAACCGAGCGAAGGCTTCTCGGTGACCTTGAACGGCAAGGAAATTGGCCAATCGAGTCACCTGATGACCGAAGAGCTCCGCTATCGCCACGACGAGCGCCTGGCCAAAGAGGCGCCGGAGGCCTATGAGCGCCTGATCCAAGACGCGCTGCAAGGCGACCAGACGAACTTCACGCGGTGGACGGAGCTGGCCAAGGCGTGGCAGTATGTCGATCAGATCTTGAAGGCTTGGCAGGCGGATACCACCATGCCGACCTACCCAGCCGGGACGATGGGCCCCAAGGAGGCCTTCGCGCTACTGGCAAAAGATGGCAACGACTGGTTTTGGCAACCGACCCATGTGAAGATGGCTGATTGATTCAATCCTAGAATATCAGGCAAGAGACGGTCTGCGCTGAAGCGGTGTGCTTCGATGCAGACCGTTTTGTACGCTGTTGCAGGGAGGTGAGCAGATGGCGGAATGGCTAGCGATTCCAGAGGTGAACGATATCAGTCGGCGGATCTTGCATATTGACATGGACGCCTTTTACGCCTCGATCGAGCAGCGCGACGACCCGAGTCTGCGCACGCGGGCGCTGGTAATCGCCCATGACCCGCGGCAGACAGGCGGCAAAGGCGTCGTCACGACGGCCAATTACATCGCGCGCCAATACGGGGTGCACTCGGCGATGGCGGCGCAAGAGGCGCTGCGGCTGGTGCCCAAGCGTCTCTTGACGTTCAAGGCGCCGGACTTCACCAAGTATCGCGCGGTGTCCCAACAGATTCACGCGTTGTTCCATCAGGTGACCGAGCTGATCGAGCCGGTGGCGCTTGATGAGGCATACCTCGACGTGACCGCCAACCGCGACTTCAAGACGAAAATCGACTTGGCGCTGTGGCTACAAGACGCGATTCGCCGCGAGACGCGGCTGACGTGCAGCTTCGGGCTCTCGTACAACAAGTTCTTGGCCAAGGAGGCCAGCGAGTACAACAAGCCCAACGGTCGTACGATCATCTTGCCGGAACAAGCAGAGGCGTTTTTGGCGCGGCTGCCGATCGGCGAGTTTCGCGGGGTCGGCGCCAAGACCAAGCCGCTGCTGGAGGCAATCGGCATCGTCGATGGGGCCAGCCTGAAAGAGCACAGTCAAGGCGAGCTGATTCACCTTTTTGGCAAGATGGGCTTGGGCCTCTATCAGCACGCGCGTGGCATCGACAATCGCCCGGTGCAGGTCAGAGACGCCAAGTCGATCGGCAAGGAGCGCACCTACCGCGCGGTGCGCACGACCGACGCGCAGGTTCAAGAAGAGTTGCACACGCTGGCGGCGCTGGTGGCGGAAGCCTTGGCCCGCAAGCAAAAGCATGGCAAAACGGTGGTGCTCAAGGTGCGCGACGCGGCGTTCAACACGCAGACGAAGCGGGTGAGCCTGCCGCAGTATCTGAATTCTGAGGCCGACATTTTTGCCCAGGCGTGGCAACTCTGGCAACAGGTGCGCGGGGCGACGATCGCGATCAGGTTGTTGGGCATCACGGTCACGAACCTGGATCCGCAACAATTTGAGAACTTGGACCTGCCGCTGTGATTAGTACAGCGCTGAGATGTGTTATACTAAGCACAACAACAACGTGAGGTAAGAGAATGGCGACGAAACATGAACAGATCCTACAATATATCGGTAACCTAGCAGTCGGCACCAAAATCTCGGTGCGCTCGATTGCCAAACAGCAACAGGTCTCAGAAGGCACGGCCTACCGCGCGATCAAAGAGGCGGAAACGACCGGCCTCGTGTCGACGATCGAGCGCGTCGGCACGATTCGCATCGAGCAAAAGCCGATCAACAACATCGACTCCTTGACGTTCAAGGCGCTGTTGAAGCTGATCGACGGGAAGGTCCTCGGTGGCTCGGCCGGGCTGGCGAAGCAACTCGACAAGTTCGTGATCGGGGCGATGACCCCAGACGAGATGATCCGCTACATCACGCCGAATTCCCTGATGATCATCGGGAATCGGGAAGACGCGCAGAAGCTGGCGCTGGAAAACGGCGCGGCGGTGCTGATCACCGGGGGCTTCATGACCTCCGATGCCGTGATCGCCAAGGCCAACGGCGCCAACTTGCCGGTCATGCAAACTAGCTACGATACGTTCACGGTGGCGACGATGATCAACCGCGCGCTGTCCGATCAAGCAATCAAGCAAGACATCATGACCGTCGCGGCGATTTATTCACCGCTCAGCAAGGTGCAAACGGCGCTGCCGGATGGCACGGTGGCCGATTTCACCCGCCTGCGCGGCGATCGCAACGACTTTTCGCTACCAGTCGTGACTGCTTCTGGGCGCCTGGTGGGGATGGTCTCAGACTCTGACGTGCAAGGCAAAAAGGCGACGACCCCACTTGAGCGCGTGATGCGCAAGGATCCCTTGACGGTGAAACCGTACCTCTCCGTGACGACCGTCGGCCACACCATGCAAGGCAACGGCTTGAAGGTGCTGCCGGTAGTCGATGACTCCTGGCAGCTGCTGGGAATCGTGACGCGCCGCAGCGTCTTTGCCAGCATGGCCGACCTCAGCCACAACAAAGATGCGGCCACCTTTGCCGATCAGGTCGCCGGGCAGATGACGCTAGTCGAATCGACGCAGATCGATGCGGCCGACTACCGCTTGCACACGACCCCCGTCATGACCAACCAACTCGGCACGCTCGCCTTTGGGGTGTTGAACGAAGCCGTCAACGCCGCGGCCACCGGCTTCTTGAACCGGGCCGGGCGCCGCAACGTCTTGATCGGCCAGGAATCGCTACACACCTTCCGGCCGATCCAGCTGGAAACCACGGTCAACATTCATGTGCGGCCGCTAGAGATGACACGCCACGAGGCCACACTGGATATCGAGCTGCAAACAGACGGCTTACCGGTCGCCAAGGCGCTCGTCACTTGCCAATTATTGGAGCGTAACTAATGAAGCTTTTAGATGAAATTATTGCTAAGATCCAGGCGTATGACACGATCATCATTCATCGCCACGTCAATCCCGATCCCGATGCGCTCGGCTCACAAGGCGGCCTCGGTGCCGCGATCCGGGCGGCCTATCCCAACAAGCGCGTCTTGTTGGCAGGCGGGAAAGTCGGCAATCTCGCCTGGCTGAGCCAGATGGATACGGTGGCCGATGCCGATTATCAAGATGCGCTGGTTATCACCGTCGATTCCGCCAACACGCCGCGGGTGTCTGATTCGCGCTTTACCACCGGCAAGTTCTTGATCAAGATCGATCACCATCCCAATGATGATGCCTACGGAGACTTGTTGTGGGTCGTGCCCGACGCGAGCTCGACGTCTGAGTTGATCTATGATCTGATCCAACACGCCAACGGTAGCCTCGGGTTCAACGCCGAAGTCGCGCGCCTGTTGTATGCCGGCATCGTCGGCGATACCGGCCGTTTCTTGTTCAACAACACCAGCCCGCACACCTTGCAGGTGGCCGCGGCGCTGATTCGAGAAGATTTTGACCCGACAGCCTTGAACAACCGTATGAATCAGATCAGCTTTGCCCAGGCGAAGCTGCAAGGCTATGTGTTCAACCACTTGCAGATCTCACCTGAAGGCGCCGGTAGCGTGGTGATTCCCTTGGCGGTCATCAACGAATTGGGCTTGACCAAAGACGAGGTCCATGCCGCTGTCGGCACGCCGGGGCGCTTAGGTGAAGTGATTTCGTGGGTCCTTTTCGTCGAACAAGAAGAAGGTTCCTACCGCGTCAACTTGCGTTCTAAAGGCCCGATTATCAACGAACTGGCCAAGGCCCATGATGGCGGTGGCCATCCGCTCGCCAGTGGGGCCAAGGCCCAAGACCAAGCAGAAATCGCAGCCATCACGGCCGAACTGACCGCATTAGTGGCCAAGGCCCAACATTAAGGAGATTGAATGTCTACATTTAAGCAATACGCGTTGCGCCCTGAGGTGATTCAGGGACTAGAGGCAATGCACATCACAACCCCGACCGCGATTCAAGAAAAGGTGATCCCGGCGGTTTTGCGGGGGGAATCGGTGATCGGCCAAAGCCAAACCGGCTCGGGGAAGACGCACGCGTTTTTGGTGCCGATCCTGGAGCGCATCGACGCGAGCCAAGACACCGTGCAGGCGGTCATCACCGCGCCTAGCCGCGAGTTGGCGACGCAGATCTACACGGTGGCCACGACGCTGGCCCAGGCGCTGCCGGAAGTCCGGATTCAGCGCTATGTCGGCGGCACGGACAAAGCTAAGCAGGTCGATAAGCTCAAGCACCAACAGCCCCACCTCGTCATCGGCACGCCGGGGCGGATCTTGGATCTGATCCGCTCTGATGCCTTAGCCGCCCACACGGCGCAGACGTTCGTCGTCGATGAAGCCGACATGACGCTCGACATGGGCTTCTTGGCCGCCGTCGACAGCATCGCGGCGACCTTCCCCAAGGACTTGCAGATGCTGGTCTTTTCGGCGACGATTCCGCAGAAGTTGCAGCCGTTTTTGAAAAAGTATATGGCCAATCCGACCGTGATCGAGATCAAGCCGCAAAGCGTCATCGCTGACACGGTCGATAACTGGCTGATCGCTGCCAAGGGACGCGACAAAAATCAGCTGATCTATCAGCTGTTGACGATCGGCCAGCCGTTTTTGGTGTTGATCTTTGCTAACACGAAGACCAGCGTCGATCACATTCATCAATACCTGGTCGATCAAGGGCTAGAAGTCGCCAAGATTCACGGCGGGATTCCACCGCGCGAACGCAAACGGGTGATGAAAGAAGTCGCCGCGCTGAAGTATCAATACGTCGTTGCCACTGACTTGGCGGCGCGCGGGATCGATATCAAAGGCGTGTCGCATGTCATCAACGCCGAGATTCCAAGCGACAACGAGTTCTTCATCCACCGGGTCGGCCGGACTGGCCGTAACGGCATGCACGGCACGGCCATCACGCTGTACGCGCCTGGGCAAGAAGAGCAGATCGCCGAGCTCGAACATCTCGGGATCCATTTTGTGCCCAAGGCGATCAAAAACGGCGAGGTCGTTGATTCCTACGACCGCAATCGCCGCGTGCACCGCAAGGCCAAGGAAGATCCGCGCAGCCTGAAGATTCGCGGCTTGGCGGCCAAGGAAGCCAAGAAGCACAAGCCAGGCTACAAGAAGAAGATCAAGAAAGCCGAGGAAAAAGAGCGCTGGTTCAACAACCGCGTAAAGAAGCGTGAAGCCCTCCGCGCGGCGCGCAAGGCCAAAAAGACGAAATAAACCAGAGCGGAGCTGAGTGCATTTAAGGCGTAGCATAGCGTGTGCTAATGGCGGAGCGAACTTGTTCGCGCAGACATTAGTGCCGCTATGCCTAGCCTGTTGCTCAGCGGAGCTCGACGAAGTAAACCAGAGCGGAGTGGCGCGTATTTAGCGGGTCGGGTAGCCTAGCAAGCGTGCTTGGGGCGGGCTTGGCCCCGAGTGCGCATGCGTAGCTAGCTGTACCCGCGTTGCGCCACGTAGCTCGAGGATTGCGCCCGGCAGTTAGGCTCCGCCGGGCGAGGGCGGAAACGCTGTGGCGCCGTCTGCAAAGCTGCGCTTTTCCGACTAAGAATTGCGCCAAACCTGGCTTCGCCAACCGTTTGTCGCAATTCTTGCGCAGACGAGCAAGCTCGTCGTGGCACGGCTGCGCCCTCGCCCAGCTCCGCCTAACTGCCTACAAACAAGTGATTTTTAGCGGTGTGTGGCGGGAGCCGGCGAAGCCGGTGGACGACTGAGATGATTTAGACGCAATCCTTGCCGCAGCACTCATTCACGGAGGTCAATCGATGGTGAATACAGAGTTATTGTTGCCGGAATGGTCGGGGCTGAAGCCCGACCGGCGACGGTTTATCTTTGAACAGCTGACGCGGTATTTTCTCAGTCCGTTGTTGGCGGTCGATGCGTTGAAGCCAGTAAGCGTCGATTATTTTGGCCAGACGCTGAACACGTTCGACGCGCTGATCGGCGGTGAGTGGCTGCGCTTCATTCCAGGGCAGCGGGAGGTGGCGCTGGGCGTCGATCGCCAGGCGCCAGCGGTGGCGCCTGTATTGGCGCAATTGCCAGCCGGTGAGCTCAGCTCAGAGCGGACGGTCACCGTCGCGCCGATGCTGGTGGCGCGCCAAACGGTGGCGGTGCAAGAAGAGGTAATCGGCCAGATCAACCTCTTGACGCAGGTGTTTAAGGGCAATCATTTTGCCTATGTGCCTTACAAGCCGACGGTGTTGGCGCTGTTGCGTCCTCAGGTCAATAGCGTCGATCCGACCGCTCAGCCGACTTGGGCGCCGGTGTTGACAAGCGGGCAGGTCGTGTTGCGGCAGGCCAGCGCGCATCATTACCAGGTGCGCTTGCGTCACGACTGGGATGCCCAGACGCTGCAAAAGGCGCTGGGCGGCTTCGGCTTCACGCTGGCCGACGAAGACCAATACGAGTATCTGCAAGGTGGCGGCCTGCGCCAGCTGTTTCCTTGGGGGAATCAGCTGGCCGAGCCACTGCCGGCATACTTGCCCAACCGGTTCGGGCTGACGATTCCGACCAAGGATTCGCGGCCAGAGTGGTTGTTGGACGCTTATGACAAGCGCGACGACTCGCCGCTGAGCTGGGCGCCGGCGTATCGCGCGCCGGCCCAAGCCGCGTTTGCGACGCATGTGTATCGCAAGGTGGCCGTGATCAGCCTGGATTAGGCGGATAGCCGTTGACACTTTCCGCGCGGATTCGTATAATTAGCAGTCGTTAGGACATGCTAGGCGTTCGGCTGACCATCCAGAAAGTGGCTCATTGTTGAGAGAGTCGCGGCCCGAGCGGACTGGTGCTCCCTGATACATCAATTAAACACGTTAATGAAGAGGTAAACGATGAACATCGTTGCAAACAAGGTGGTACCGCGCGCAAGCGTCCTTGGATTGCAGCGGTGTTTTTATTTTTTGCCTGCGATATCCAAACCCATTCACTAGGAGGAAACCATGAAACAATTATCCAGTGCCGAGATCCGGCAGATGTTTCTCGACTTTTTCAAATCCAAAGGCCATGCGGTGGAACCTTCCGCCAGCCTGATCCCCGTCGATGACCCGACGCTTCTGTGGATCAATTCCGGGGTGGCGACGCTGAAGAAGTACTTCGACGGCAGTGTCGTGCCGAAGAACCCGCGCATCACCAACGCGCAGAAGTCGATCCGGACCAACGACATCGAAAACGTCGGCAAGACCGCGCGGCACTTGACCTTCTTCGAAATGCTCGGGAACTTCTCCGTCGGCGATTATTTCAAGGCCGAGGTGATTCCGTGGGCGTGGGAATTCTTGACGTCTGACCAGTGGCTGGGGCTAGACCAAGACAAGCTGTATGTGACGGTTTACCCGAAGGACACCGAGGCGCGCCGCATCTGGCATGAAGTCGTCGGCCTGGCAGACGAGCGGATCTTCGATGTGGAAGACAACTTCTGGGACATCGGTGAAGGCCCATGCGGCCCCGACTCAGAAATCTTCTTCGACCGCGGCCAAAGCTTCAACGACATCGCCGAAGACGACCCGGAGAACTACCCTGGTGGTGAAAACGAGCGCTACGAAGAGATCTGGAACCTGGTGTTCTCCGAGTTCAACCATCTGCCAGACGGGCGCTATGTCGAACAGCCGCATAAAAACATTGATACGGGGATGGGCTTAGAGCGGCTGGTGTCGGTCATCCAAGGTACGCGGACGAACTTCGAAACCGATTTGTTCATGCCGATCATCAAGAAGACTGAGGCCTTGTCGGCCCACAAGACTTATAACGCCAACGCCAAAGATGACGTGGCCTTCAAGATCATCGCCGATCATGCCCGCACCGTGACTTTTGCGATCGGTGACGGCGCCTTACCGTCTAACGAAGGACGCGGTTATGTCTTGCGGCGTTTGATCCGTCGGGCGGTGCTGAACGGCAAGAAGCTGGGCATCGAGGCCGACTTCTTGTATCAGCTGGTGCCAGTTGTCGGCGACATCATGAAGAGCTACTACCCAGAAGTCTTGCAGAACCAAGAATTCATCCAAAAGGTCATTCGCTCTGAAGAAGCCCGCTTCCGCGAAACGCTTGACGCCGGGGTCGCGCTGCTCAACCAGACGATCGCCGATCTGCGCGCGGCCAACGAAACCGTCGTGTCTGGCGCCACGGCCTTCAAGCTGTTTGACACGTTCGGCTTCCCGGTGGAGATGACCCAAGAGCTTGCCGAAGATGAAGGGTTGAGCGTCGACATGGCCGGCTACAAGACGAACATGGAAGCGCAACGGGCGCGAGCGCGTGCGGCGCGCGGCGATGCCCAATCCATGGGCAGCCAAGACAAGCTGTTGATGGGGATCCAGACGCCGAGCCAGTTCACCGGCTGGACCGACACCGAGGATCAGGCGGTGCTCAAGGAGCTGATCGTCGATGATACCTTGGTTGACCAGGCAACTGCTGGCGTGGCGCAGCTGATCTTTGACCAGACGCCATTTTATGCCGAAATGGGTGGGCAAGTCGCCGATCACGGCGAAATCGTCGCCGCAGACGGTGCTGTGGTTGCGCGGGTCACTGACGTGCAACACGCGCCTAACGGCCAGAACTTGCACACCGTCGATGTCGAAGGCACGCTCAAAAAAGGCGCGACCTATACCTTGAAGGTGGCGCTGGAACGCCGCAAGAAGGTGTCGATGAACCACACCGCGACGCACTTGCTGGACACGGCGCTGCGGCAGGTCTTAGGCGACCACACGCATCAGGCCGGTTCGCTGGTCGAACCCGACTACCTGCGGTTTGACTTCACCAACTTCGGGCAGGTGACCGCAGCACAACTCAAGGCAATCGAGACGATCGTCAACACTCAGATCTGGCGGGCGCTACCGATCACGTGGAAAGAGATGTCGCTGGAAGACGCCAAGAAAGAAGGCGCCATCGCGATGTTCGGCGACAAGTACGGC
This sequence comes from uncultured Lacticaseibacillus sp., assembly GCA_934293835.1. Taxonomy (GTDB): domain Bacteria; phylum Bacillota; class Bacilli; order Lactobacillales; family Lactobacillaceae; genus Lacticaseibacillus. Next base: position 15,959 of record CAKQZO010000012.1, read on the forward strand.
GAGACGGTGCGCGTCGTGACCATCGGCGATTTCAACAAGGAATTCGATGGCGGAACGCATCCGGACAACACCAGCGCGCTGGGCTTGTTCAAGATCACCGGTGAATCCGGGATCGGCGCCGGCGTGCGGCGGATCGAAGCCGTGACGGCTAAGGAAGCCTTCGAGTACCTCAACCACAAGGAAGCCTTGCTGAATGAAGTGGCCGCGGCGGTCAAGAGCGAACAGCTCGACGCGGTGCCGGCCAAGGTGCAGACGCTTCAAGCCGAGCTCAAGGCCAGCCAAAAGCAGGTCGATGGCTTGCAGGCGAAGCTGGCGGCACAGGCGGCCAGCGGCTTGTTCGACGCGGCAGAACCAGCAGGGGATTACACCTTGATTCAGCGCGAGTTGAAGGTTGCGGGGATGAACGAGCTGCGCCAGCTTGCCGATCAATGGCGGGCAAAAGGCGCGTCCGACGTTTTGGTGCTGGCGACTGAGGCCAAAGGCAAGGCGAACTTGCTGGCGGCGGTCAGCGACGCGGCCGTGCAAAAAGGCATCAAGGCCGGGGACATCATCCGCCAGATCGCACCAAAAGTGCAAGGCGGCGGTGGCGGTCGGCCAGACATGGCGCAGGCTGGCGGGAAGAATCCGGCCGGCATCAAAGACGCGTTGGCAGAAGCGGTGGCCTTCTTGGCGGCCAAGTAAGCCCAACTTTTTCACCGTGAGAACGCTACCTAAATCCGTGGAGTATGATTGTACTTTGCCGGTTTTTCAAGTAGAATAAAGGGTGAACTTGGACAGAATAGAGGTGTTAGGAATGAGCACATTAGATCAAACCGTCCACTTTGATTTTCATGATAACGATCCGAAGAATGTTCACGAAACACTCGAGACCGTCTACGACTCACTTGAGGAGAAGGGGTACAACCCGATCAACCAGATCGTGGGTTACTTGATCTCGGGAGACCCGGCGTATATCCCGCGGTACAAAGATGCCCGTAACCTGATTCGGAAGCATGAGCGCGACGAGATCATCGAGGAGCTTGTTCGTAACTATCTGGGCAAGGTGAAAGACTGATGCGCCTGATGGGACTTGATGTGGGCTCACGAACGGTCGGTGTGGCGTTAAGCGATCCGCTTGGCTGGACGGCACAGGGACTGGAAATCATCCGCATCAACGAAGACAAGGGCCAGTTCGGCCTCGAGCGCGTCGCCGAGATCGTCAAGCAATATGACGTGACCGGCTTCGTGTGTGGGTTGCCCAAGAACATGAACAACTCGCTGGGGCCGCGCGCGGAGAAGTCACAAGAATATGGCAAGATGCTGGCAGATAAATTCGGCTTGCCGGTCGATTTTACCGATGAACGCCTGACGACCGTCGAGGCATCACGGATGTTGATCGAAGAAGCCGATGCCAGCCGCAAACGTCAAAAGCAAGTGATCGACAAGCTTGCCGCACAGATGATCCTACAGAACTATCTTGACCAACACGGGCGCTTGACTCAAGGGTGAAGCGCCAGACGATGTGGGTCGGCCCACACCTAAGGAGGCAATTATGGCAGATCAAGAGCACGTCCACCCAGGCGAAGATGAACAGCTGATTACGTTGATCGACGACAAGGGTAACGAAGAGTTATACCAAGTCTTGTTCACCTTCGATTCAGAAGATTACGAGAAGAGCTACGTCTTGCTTTACCCGCAAGGCGCCAGCGACGATGAAGAAGTCGAGATCCAGGCCTTTTCATTCACCCCAGACGCGAACGGGGATGCGAGCCAAGGCGACTTGTACCCGATCGAAGACGATGACGAATGGGACATGGTCGAAGAGGTGTTGAACACCTTCTTGGACGACGAAGACGCAGAATAAGTTGCACGTACGATCAGGGCATGCCAGGTGGCGTGCCTTTTTCGTTGTCTGGAGATTAATAGGCTGGTGCGATTCGGCGATGCCCATCCCGCACGCCTGATTCGTTGCGGTAGCGCCGCCACTGAGGCGCTTTTGTAATCAAGGGTTTCATGGTAGAATAGTCAGGTATAGCATAAGGAGGCTGGGCAATTTGGCAGAACAAAAGCGGCGCTTCAAGGCCGAGATAGCAGGGAAAACCTACACGATCATCGGCCCCGGGACGCCCGAGCATTTCCAAGCGACGACCGCATTACTCAATTCGCAGCTTGCCCAGATTCAGAAACTTGCGCCGGAGCTTTCGCTACAAGACGCGGCGGTGTTGTTAGCGTTCAATGCCGTATCCGATCAGGTCAAGGCGCAGGCGGCTCAGTTGGCAAAAGAACAAGAGGACAAGTAATGTTATCGTTGATCGTTATCGTCGCCTTAGCGTATTGTTGCTATTCAGGCGCGCGGCGCGGCATGTGGTTGCAGTTCATCCACGTGATCGGCTATATTCTCAGTCTGGGCTTGGCTTGGCTCACTTACAAGCCGTTGAGCGTCTTCATGACGCAGTGGGTGCCTTATCCAAGCGCGACCGAGCAGAGTAAATTCGTCTTTTTCACGCATCAAGTCGGGCTGACGCTCGATCATGGCTTCTACCGCGGGGTCGCGTTCGTCTTCATGCTGGCGCTTGGCTGGCTGGCGACACGGTTCGTGGCGATGTGGTTCCATGACCTCACCTACAAGACCAGCGAGCAACAGCTGAGCCAGTGGGTCGGCGGCGCGATGAATTTCCTCATGGGTTACCTGTTTATTTTCTTGATCTTGTATCTGCTAGCCTTGATTCCGGTCACTGGGATCCAAGATATGTTGGCGCACTCTGCGATCGCCGGGGCGATCGTGCGGTACACCCCGGGGCTGACGACGCTATTCACCCATCTCTGGATCGTGGTGTAATCATGATAACAACGGCGAATCTGCGGTGAACGGCCCGCGATTTCGCCGTTTCTTTTGTGTCAACAGGATTCAATAATGGAGGAAACATGAACACTAAAATTCTGACCACCCTGGAGTACGGCAAGATTCGCTCGGTGCTGCAAGGGTTGGTGAACACGGCCGCCGGTGGCGAACTGGTGGCCAAGCTGGTGCCGAGCAGCGACCCGCAACGGGTGCAGGCGGCGCTAGACGAAACCGCAGACGGGGCTTCGATCCTGCGGCTGGCAGGCGGGATTCCGGTACCACAGCTGGAAAACATCACCGCGGCGCTGCGGCGGGTCGATATCGGCGCGGTGCTCAACGGCCGCGAGCTATCGCAGCTGGGGCGCGTCTTGCGCACCGTCAGCGCCGTCGATAAGTTCTTGAACGACCTGAATGAACGCTTGGAGTTGCGGCGCGTCTACGACTTGCAAAAGCGTTTGACCGCGCTGCCAGCACTTGAGCGCCGCTTGGTCACCGCCGTCGATGAAGACGGGCGGCTGACTGATGAGGCCAGCCCGGAGTTGCACGGCATCCGCCAGGCGATTCACCGATTGGAAGGTGAGATCCGCTCACGGATGGAGAACTACACGCACGGCAGTAGCAGTAAATATCTGTCCGATCCGATCATCACCATCCGTGACGACCGGTACGTGATTCCGGTGAAGGCTGAGTATCGCGGCCAGTTCGGCGGGGTGGTGCACGATCAGTCGGCCTCTGGGCAGACGCTGTTCATCGAGCCGCAGGCGATCGTCGAGATGAACAACCGCTTGCGCCAGGCGCAACTCGAGGAACAAGCCGAAATCGAGCGCTTGTTGGCGGCGCTGTCAGGAGAAGTCGCGCCATACACGCGCGAGCTCGGTGCCAACAGTCAGGTGCTGGGGCATTTTGACTTCATCAACGCCAAGGCCAAATACGCTAAGCAAATCAAGGCGACGGAGCCCGAGGTCAGCGCGGCCAACCACGTCGACTTGCTTGAGGCGCGGCATCCGCTGATCGATGCGCACAAGGTCGTGCCGAACACGATCACGATCGGCGCCGACTATCAGGCGATCGTCGTCACCGGTCCGAACACCGGCGGGAAGACGATCACGCTCAAAACGCTGGGGTTGTTGCAGCTGATGGGCCAGTCGGGGCTGTTCATTCCGGCAGAAGCCGGCTCGGTGATCGGTGTGTACTCGAACGTCTTCGCTGACATCGGTGACGAGCAGTCGATCGAGCAAAGCCTGTCGACGTTCAGCTCGCACATGAAGACCATCGTCGAGATCTTAGACGCGATGGACGACCACGCGCTGGTCTTGTTCGATGAACTCGGCGCCGGTACCGACCCCCAAGAAGGCGCGGCTTTGGCGATCGCGATCCTCGATGCCGTCGGTGCGGCCGGAGCGCATGTCGTGGCCTCGACGCATTATCCGGAGCTCAAGCTCTACGGCTACAACACGCCGGGGACGATCAACGCGTCAATGGAATTCGATGCCGCGACGCTGCAGCCGACATACCGGCTGTTGATCGGGGTGCCGGGGCGCTCCAACGCCTTTGACATCTCGCAACGACTCGGCTTAGATCCGGCCATCGTCGGCGCGGCCAAGGGGCTGATCGCAGACGATTCGCATGAGCTCAACAACATGATCTCCGATCTGGAGTCACAACGCAAAGCCGCCGAGACCGAATATCTGGAGACTCGTCGGCAGCTGGCCGAAGCCGAGAAGCTGCACGCCGATCTGAGCAAGGCGTACGAGGACTTTTTCACCGAGCGGGAACGCCAGATGGACAAGGCCAAAGACGATGCCAACGCGATCGTCGACAAGGCGCAGGCCAAGGCGGACAAAATCATCAAGAACTTGCGCCAGATGCAGCTGGCCAATCAGGGTAATATCAAAGAAAACCGGCTGATCGAAGCCAAGACCGAGCTGAAGAACCTGCACCAAGAAAAGGCGCAGCCGAAGAATCGCATCTTGCGCCAGGCCAAAAACAAGCAGGCCTTGCATCGCGGTGATACCGTGCGCGTGCTGTCGTATGACCAAACTGGCGAGCTACTCAAGCAAGTCGACGACAAGCATTGGGAAGTGCAGGTCGGCATCATGCGGATGAAGCTCGCAACCAAGGACTTGCAGAAGGTGCAACCCGAAAAGCCGCAGGCGCCTAAGCGCCGGGTGACGGTCGTCAAAGGCGCGAGTGGCCCCGGCGCCAAGCTCGACTTGCGCGGGCAACGGTACGAAGAGGCCATGGCCAATCTCGATCAGTACATCGACGCGGCCTTGCTGGCGGGCTACGCCCAGGTCACGATCGTCCACGGCCTCGGCACCGGCGCGATTCGTAACGGCGTGACGCAGTACTTGCAGCGCAATCGTCAGGTCAAGAAGTTCGGCTTCGCCCCGCAAAACGCGGGCGGCTCCGGCGCAACGATCGTGGAATTCAAATAACCAGAGCGGAGTGGCGCGCATTTAGCGGGTCGGGTAGCCTAGCAAGCGTGCTTGGGGCGGTTTTAGCCCCGAGTGCGCTTGCGTAGCTAGCTGTACCCGCGTTGCGCCACGCAGCTCGAGGATAGCGCCCGGCAGTTAGGCTCCGCCGGGCGAGGGCGGGAACGCTGTGGCGCCGTCTGCAAAGCGACGCTTTTCCGACTAAGAATTAAACCAAACCTGGCTTCGCCAGCCGTTTGTTTCAATTCTTGCGCAGACGAGCAAGCTCGTCGTGGCACGGCTGCACCCTCGCCCAGCGCCGCCTAGCTGCCTACAAACAGGTGATTCGGTCAGTGGTGTTGAGGGGAAGCCGAAACAGCTTAGATG
>CAKQZO010000013.1 GCA_934293835.1 uncultured Lacticaseibacillus sp.
GATTTCATTTTACAAGGGCTCAGGCTGTGAGTCTTCTTTTTGTCAATTTGTTGCACTTACATTGTAAATCCGTCGTAGGAATAAGAGCATGAAGAAGAAATCTAAGTTAACGCTGATGAAGGTCAGCGTAAGTAACCAGTAGTTGATAAGCGCCACCTACTTTCTATGATGTGACCATTACATGTCATGTTCGACATATATACAACTTGCAATGTAGACGGCAGAAAAAATGTTTTCTCAAAAAAATTCGCGAAAGCGGTTGATTAAATTCTTGGAAGGCGCTATATTATAAACGTAATTTACTTAGAGGAAATGTGATTTCTTAAAAAGAAATCTTTTCCGCAACTATTGTTCGTCACTCAGACTATTCAAAAGGAGAGACTCACACATGGTTTTAAATCAATCAGCAGAAGAAATCGCAGCTAACGAAGCCGCATTGGACCAATTCAAGATGGACTTCTTCAGTCTTAAGGGCAAGGTTGCCGTTATCACCGGTGGTAACACTGGCTTGGGCCAAGGCTATGCCGTTGCGATGGCTGAAGCTGGCGCCGACATCTACATCCCAACCTTCGGTAAGGATGAATGGGACAACACCCGCAAGATGATCGAGAAGCGCGGCCGCAAGGTTGAATTCGAAGACGTTGACTTGACCCAACCTGGGATCGCCGAAAAGGTTGTCGCTAACGCCATTGCTAAGTTTGGTCACATCGACATCTTGGTTAACAACGCCGGCATGATCAAGCGTAACCCACTGTTGGAATCTAAGGACTCTGACTGGGATCGCGTCATCAACATCAACCTGAACGCGGTTTACCATATGTCCATGGCTGCCTCCAAGGAATTTGCTAAGCAAAAGTCCGGTAAGATCATCAACATCGGCTCCATGCTTTCCTTCCAAGGTGGTAAGTTCATTCCTTCTTACACCGCTTCTAAGCACGGGGTTGCCGGCTTGACCAAGGCCTTCGCTTCCGAAATGGGTGCTTATGGTGTCCAGGTTAACGCGATCGCCCCAGGTTACATCAAGACCGCTAACACGGCGCCTATCCGTGCTGATAAGGCTCGTAACAAGGAAATCCTTGACCGGATCCCTGCTGGTCACTGGGCAGAACCTTCCGAACTGATGGGCGTGGCTGTCTTCTTGGCTTCTAAGGCTGCCGATTACGTTACCGGTCACCTCTTGGCTGTTGACGGTGGCTACCTGGTTCGTTAATTTTCACCAGAGAATGGCGCGCCGCGATGCCGAGCACCTCGTAGCTCGACGCCGAGCGGCAATGTGGGTGGGTAGACCACCTGCTTATGTAGCGCGATTCGCACCACAATTGCAAATTTGAGCGTTTGCAGGCCCTCGAACTCAGTGTTCGGGGGCTTTTGTATTGCGTCGAAGCCGGCGTGTGAGGTAAGATACAGATAGTTTCCATATCGTAAACGTGGGGTTGAGAAACATGACAGAAGATAAGTTGTACGGGACGGCGCTGATCAAGGGGAAAGCGATTTTGGACTTTATTTTGGCTTGCGATCACGCACCGAGCTTGGCGGAAATTACTGATGGCACAGATGCGTCGAAGCCAACAACACTGAAGCTGTTGACGACGCTGGCGGTATTGCAGCTGGTGCGGCGCGACCCCGAAACCAAGCGCTACTATCTGGGGACGCAGATGCTCAGTTATGGCGAAAAGGCGGCGGCAACCTTCGATATCACCGCCTTGGCGCGGCCTTACCTCAGTGAACTGCGGAATCAAACCGGAGAGACGATCAATCTCGGGGTGGTTTCCGACGGGCATATCGTGCTGATCGAGAAGCTTGAAAGCCCTAACAGTATCAAGCTGAGTTCGGTGATTGGTGGGACCATGCACCTGTATTGCTCGGCGATGGGGAAGGCAGTGCTTGCTGAGTACCCTAAGACGCTGGTCGATAACTATTTTGATCACCATGAGTTGCAGCAGGTGACGCCGCACACGCTGACGTCGCCTGACGCAGTACGCGCGGACTTAGATAAGGTACGTGAATCTGGGGTGGGAATCGATAACGAAGAGACCGAGCCCGATGTTTACTGCATCGGCGCAGTCTTGCGGCGCGGCGAACAGATCGTCGGCGCATTTTCGGTCAGCTCACCGAAATACCGGATCACGCCTGAGCGGCGCGATCAGTTCATCGCGGCGGTTTTGAAGACGCAGGCCGCCATCCAAGAGGAATTGGTCGGTGAGCTGGTACGATAGCTTTTCAATAGTTTGACGCTAATACAGATTGAACGTTGTGTATGATCGCATCAAAAAAGAGTCGTTGACTTTACCAGTCAGCGACTCTTTTTTTTGAATCATGATTGAAGGTTATTTGCTCAGCTTACTTGCGGCAGCCTTGTCGATGATCACCGTTACGTCTGGGTGCTTTTGCAAAACAGAAGCAGGGACGTCGTTGGTGACCGGGCCTTCAACCATCTTGGCAACGGCATCAGCCTTGTCTTCGCCGAAGGCCAGAAGCAAGATCTTCTTGCTCTTCAAGATGGACTTGATGCCCATGGAGTAAGCGTAGCGTGGCACATCTTCTTCATGTTCGAAGAAACGCGCATTGGCGTCGATCGTGGATTGGGTCAATGGCACCTTGCGGGTTTCAGCATCGAACGGGGAGCCTGGTTCGTTGAAGCCGATGTGGCCGTTGCGACCGATCCCCAGCACTTGAATGTCGATCGGGTGGTCAGCGATTACTTTGTTGTAACGCTTGGTTTCTTCTTCTGGGTCCGCAGCCAAACCGTTGGGTACAAAGGTTTCCTTGAATGGCTTTGCATCGAACAGATGACTTTGCATGAAGTAGCGGTAGCTTTGGTCGTTATCTGGGGCCATACCAACATATTCATCCAAGTTGACAGAAGTCATGTTGGAGAAGTCGACATCGCTGGCGGTCATTACCTTGTACATTTGGACAGGGGTGCTACCTGTCGCTAATCCTAAAGTGGTGGCACCGTTGTCCATGCCTTGCTTGATGATCTCAAATGCTGCCTTGCCTGCCTCTACATCGTTATCGAATACTTTGACGTCCATTTGAAAATTCCTCCCTCTCTTGGTCTAGTCCAATATAGCATTGGCCTAGTCCAATGTCAACCTGATCGCCACTTTAATTTCATTATAGGTGAAGGGCCGCAGTCGATGCCAAGATTTTGTCTCGGGGTTTACGGCGTTAAGCGATTTATTTTGGCGATGAAAACAGTTTGTAAGCTTTATTATCACAGTTTTTCGCCTTTGGCACACCGGCGCGTGCCAAAGCTACTTTTGCAAGCACTGCCAGTAACCGATTACAATTGCCTTGTAAATAAGACAGCTAAGAAAGGAGCGCTTGCAATGGATAAATCCGCAAGCAAACCAGCCAAGAAAGGCCTTAAGTCCGCAATGCAGACTTTTGGCACAAAGCTTTCTGGCATGGTGCTACCAAACATCGGCGCGTTCATCGCGTGGGGCTTGATTACCGCCATCTTCTTGAAAGATGGGTGGTTACCAAACGCCGATCTCGCGAAGTTGATCGACCCGATGAAGACATACCTATTACCACTTTTGATTGCTTACTCCGGTGGGGCGGCAGTCGCCAGCCACCGTGGTGGGGTCGTTGGGACGATCGCCACGATGGGGGTCATCGTTGGGACCAACGTGCCGATGTTCATCGGGGCGATGATCATGGGCCCTCTGGGTGGTTATTGCATTAAGAAATGGGACGATGCCGTCCAGCCTAAGATCAAGCAAGGCTTTGAAATGCTGGTCAACAACTTCTCCGCCGGCATCATGGGCATGATCTTGGCGATCATCGGTTTCTTCTTGATGGGACCGATCATTTCCGGATTTACGACGATCATGGCCGCTGGCGTTAACTGGATGATCACCCACGGCTTGCTGTGGCTGGCCAACATCTTCATCGAACCGGCCAAGATCTTGTTCCTGAACAACGCGATCAACCAAGGCATCTTAACGCCGCTGGGGATTCAACAAGCGGCCGGGGCCGCTGGCAAGTCGATTCTGTTCTTGCTGGAACCAGATCCAGGTCCAGGGCTTGGCGTGTTGCTTGCCTTTGCTATGTTTGGCAAAGGGGCCGCCAAAGGGTCTGCGCCTTCTGCAATCATCATTCACTTCTTCGGTGGGATTCACGAAATTTACTTCCCATACATTCTGATGAAGCCGGCCCTGTTCTTATCCGTTATCGCCGGTGGTGTTACCGGGACGACGATCTTCTCCCTGCTTGATGTTGGGTTGAAGAGCTCGCCATCTCCTGGTTCAATCATCTCTCTACTATTAATGAGTCCTAAAGATCCGATGAACTATCTCGGCTTGTTGATCGGGGTTGCCGGGGCAACGGTCGTTTCCTTCCTGGTCTCTTCGGTGATCTTGAAGCGCGATAAGTCCATGGATGGCGACGGTCTAGAAGCCGCTGCCGGTAAGATGGCAGAGATGAAGGCTGAAGCTAAGGGCCAAGATTCCGCTTCTGCTAAGGAAATCATGGCTGATGTCAAGGATGTCGATCATATCATCTTCGCCTGCGATGCCGGGATGGGCTCATCTGCGATGGGTGCTTCGATCTTACGCGATAAAGTTAAAAAAGCCGGTTTGGATCTTTCGGTAACGAACACGGCGATCTCCAACTTGAATGACGAACCGGGACTACTCGTCGTCACCCAAGAAGAGCTGGCCGATCGGGCATTGAAGGAAACGCCTAATGCGATGCACGTGGCGGTGGCCAACTTCTTGAACAGTCCGAAGTATGACGAGATTATCGCCAGCCTCAAGACGGAAGCGGTCAGTGGCGATAGTGGCACGACGGCTACCCCTGAAGCCGACACTAAGGCGCCGGAAGACGTTAACGAGAACCTAGATTTCGATGCGATCAAGACGATTGTCTTTATGCATCATGATCAAAACACGGGTTCGGCGACAATGGCGCAAGCGACCTTCCGCAGCGAGTTGCATAAGCTCGGCAAAGAAATCGACGTTGCTAACCTGACGGTGGGTGAAGTCGAAGACGATCGCAGCGTGATGGTGATTGCTTCTAAAGAAACCGCCCGGCGGATCAAGCTTCAATTCGCCAATGTCCAGGTCTATATCGTCGACGGTCTATTGAATGGGACGAATTATGATACACTTATCTCGAAATTACATTAATTGTAAAGAGAGATAATGATCATGATTTTAACTAATCGTGAACAACAGATCATCAAGACGATCCTGAGCCAGTCGGCGGGGGTCAGTCGCGATGAATTGAGCAAACAGCTCAACGTGTCACGGCGGACGGTCTATCGAGAACTCGCCCAGCTGGAAGAAGATATTCGTCAGCTACAACTTCGTCTAGAAAAAGGCGCCGATGGGGCTTATCGCATCACCGGTGAAGCGGGCGCCCTGCAGCAGCTGCGTGCCGATCTTACCCAGGATCTGCCGAGTATCACGTTCGATCCGACGCAGCGCCAAAACGCCTTGTTGATCAGGTTGTTGATGGCGGGTGTGCCGCGAACGATGAGTCAGCTAGCCGATGAAATGTCGGTGAGCGTGACGACGATCAAGCAAGACTTAGACCTCGTCACGCCTGCCTTGAGCGAGTCGCATCTGACACTGAATCGGCAGAAGGCGACGGGCGTCTGGGTTTCGGGGCATGAACGTGATGTTCGCCGCGTGCTGGTCGGCATCTTCGCGAGTGCGCTGAACCCATACCTGTTCTTCCAGGCGTTGCGTGATCAGACTGAAGCAACGTTCGACCCGGTCACGCAGTACTTTTATCAACAGTTGCCGCAAGCCGAGTTGCAGGTGGCCAATGAGGTCTTCCAACGCAGTGATAGCCTCGCAAATTTCAGCGACAACCAGCGCAAGATGCTGCTACTGACGGTGGCCGTTCACGCCATGCGCATCATGGCGGGGTACCACGTCCACTCGTTGCGCGACTTCAATCAGGAGCGGATGTTTCAAGACCAGCAGCTGGCACTTCAGTTCTTGGCCGAGATGCAGCCGCAGGTCCGAACGCAGGTGCGCGTTGGTGACTATCAGTTCTTGGCCGTTCAATTCAATGCGATTCGTGGCGGGCTTGTCGGCGAGCGGGTCGATCCGTTCGACCTGACCGTCAACCTGCAGGTTCAGTCGCTGATCAAGGCGGTGGAAGCGCAGGTGGACTACCCGTTCTCCCAAGAGAAGACGTTGTATACCGCGTTGGTGGCGCATATTCAGCGCTCCGCCACAGGGGCCGCACCAGTCTTGGCGGACCCGGTGTTGGCGCATTTGCAGACGGATTATCCGCAGTTATACCGCGCGGTACAGCGGGCTGCCGAGCAGACGTTCGGCAAGAACGCCTTTGTCGACAATGAATTGGCCTATCTTGTGTTGTACTTTGCCTCGCGAGTCACGAGCGGCGATGTCCAGTCAGTGGCGAACTTGCTGGTGGTGACCTCTGATGGCCCGGGGACGGGTGACCTGATCACGACCAAGTTGCGCGGTGCACTGCCGCAAGTGCGGCAGGTCAAGCTTGTTCGGATCAGTGACCTGGCGAGGATCGATTTCGATCATTATACGCTGATCCTATCAACTGAGAAGCTCCCGGGATTTAGCCATCGATACCTGATGATCAGCCCGTTGGTGACCGAACAGGAGCTGACTGCGGTGCGCCGGGCGCTTGCGCAAGCGCACCCCACGATGACGAGTGCGGAGCGCTGGCCGCTCGATAAGGCGGTGACAACGTTCGGTCATTTACGGTTGGCGGTGCAAGTCGCTAGCGATTTGCTGGATAGCTTCCAAATTTCGGCGATCACGCAGACGACAGCCAACGCTGAGCAGGCGCTGGCGGCGATCTTGATGAAGATCCCACAGATTGTCAGCAATGTCGAAGACGTTTTGTCCGCTTTGCTCAAGCGTCTGGACCTGGCGCCGGTCGGGTTGCCAAACACGGGCTTGGCCCTGATTCATACCGCAAACACAGGTGTGATTCGGCCGTATATCGGGGTCTTTGACCTCGCGACGCCAGTGCCGCTTGCCGCGATGGACATGAAAGACATTCAACTGTCGCGTGTGCTACTACTTTTGACCCCGGCGGATGCAGACGAGGTGACCCTGCAGCTATTATCGGCGGTCAGCTCCATGATGGTGCAAGATGAACGGCTGCTCCATGATTTTGAAACGGGTAATTACAGTCAGATCTACCCGCTAATTACAGATGCGATGTTAACAGAAATCAAAAAAATCGATCGAAGGTGACAACATGAAGGCGCTAGACATTAACAATATTGCCTTGAACCAACACGCAAAAACTAAAGAAGAAGCGATTCGTCAAGTTGGCCAGCTGCTTGTCGACAACGGCAACGTGGAACCGGAATACATCGACTCCATGATCGCGCGGAATCGGGATGTGTCCGTTTATATGGGCAACTTCATCGCGATTCCTCACGGCCAAGAAGATGGCATGAAATATATCAAGAAAACTGGGATCGCGATCGTGCAGTATCCTTGGGGCGTTGATTTCTCTGACGACCCGGCCCAAGAGAACCTGGTCACAGTGGTCTTCGGGATCGCTGGCTTGAACGGGGAGCACTTGCAGCTCCTTTCGCAGATCGCGTTATATTGCAGCAATGTCGAGAACGTGCAGAAGCTCGCCGACGCGCAGTCGGCTCAAGAAGTCATTAATTTATTGAAAGAGGTTGAATAGCATGGAAGCAGTACATTTTGGTGCAGGGAATATTGGTCGTGGCTTCATCGGTGAAACGTTAGCGGCCAATGGCTTTAAGATCAATTTTGTCGATGTGAATGAAACTATCATCGATGCGTTGAATCAGCGCGGTGAGTATACAATCACCTTGGCCGCGCCGGGCGAAGCCACGATCCACGTCGAGAATGTCGACGGCATCAACAATGGCAAGGAACCGGAGAAAGTTGTCGCCGCGATCGCCAAGGCGGATCTCGTCACGACGGCTATCGGTCCGAAAATCTTACCTTTCATTGCCCCTCTGATCGCTGATGGCATCGCGGCGCGGCAAGCGGCAGGGTCTAAGGCCCCGATCGATGTTGTGGCCTGCGAGAACATGATCGGCGGGTCCCAATTCTTGAAGGAACAAGTCTATGGTAAGCTCGACGACGCGACGAAAGCCTACGCCGATGAATATATCGGATTCCCTAACGCTGCGGTTGACCGTATCGTGCCGATTCAACACCACGAAGACCCGTTGGCGGTATCTGTTGAAGACTTCAAGGAATGGGTCATCGACGCGTCTCAAGTTAAGAACGAAGCGGTTCACTTGGATAGCGTTCATTATGTGCCGGACTTGGAACCATACATCGAGCGGAAGCTGTTCTCGGTTAACACCGGGCATGCGACGACCGCTTACACCGGCAAGTATTTAGGCTATACCACGATTGGGGATGCTGTGAAGAACGACAAGGTCTTGGCCCAAGCTGAAGGTGCCTTGGCCGAGACCCGCTCCTTGTTGTTGGCCCAATTCTCGAACTTCACCGAAGATGAATTGGCGAAGTATCAGGCCAGTGTGGTTAACCGTTTCAAGAACCCCTATATCTCCGATGACATCTCGCGGGTGGCGCGGACGCCAATTCGCAAGCTGGGCTTCAACGAACGCTTCATTCGCCCGATTCGTGAGCTGAAGGCCCGGGGGCTGAGCTATGCTACCTTGCTGGATACCGTGGGGATGATTTTCCACTACGACGAGCCGGCAGATGACGAGTCCGTTAAGCTACAAGCGCTGTTGAAGGAGAAGCCGCTGACAGACGTCATCAAAGAAGTCACCGGCTTGGAAGACGACGCGCTGATCGCCGAGATTAAGGCGAGCGTCGAAAGCAAGTAAAACGGGCTGCCAATACCCTCGCGCCAGGTTCGTTCGCGAATCTAGGCGCGAGGGTATTTGCGTGGCTTAATCCCAATCGAATTGACCTATACCAAAATAGTTAAGAATACCTATACCAATTATTTTAAAAGTTGACAAATCCCTTCCGTAGCAATATAGTTATTCACGTACTCATCATTACCAATTTTAAAAATATCAGCCTTACCAATTACAAGGCGAAGAAAAAAGGATGTTGTTTATGTGCGGAATTGTTGGTGTTATCGGTCGAAGCGATGCAACAGAGATCTTGTTGAACGGATTAGAGAAACTAGAATATCGCGGCTATGATTCCGCGGGTATCTATGTGAACGACCAGCAAGGTAGCGACTATTTGATCAAGCGCGTTGGTCGTATCCAAGCGCTGAGAGATGCGGTAGGACCAGAAGTGCAAGGTACCTTGGGCATCGGGCATACACGTTGGGCGACCAACGGCGGGCCAACAGAGGCTAATGCTCATCCGCACGTGTCTAACGACGAACGGTTTTATCTCGTGCATAATGGGGTGATCACCAACGCGGCGAGCCTGCGCCGGCAATACCTGACCGATGTGGCCTTGCATTCCGATACCGATACGGAGATCGTCGTGCAACTGATCGCGTTGTTCGCGCGTGAAGACGGCTTGGATGCCAAAGAAGCTTTGCGCAAGACGCTGCAACTGTTGCACGGCTCGTATGCGTTCTCGCTGATCGATCGCGAGCATCCGGAGGTCTTATACGTTGCCAAGAACAAGTCGCCACTGCTGATCGGCAAAGGCGATGGCTTCAACGTGGTGGCTTCTGATGCGTTGGCGATGATCAACGTCACCGATCAATATGTGGAACTCAAAGACGAAGAGATCGTGACGCTGACCAACGATGCGATCAAGATCGAATCGCTGTCAGGAACACCGGTCAAGCGTGATGCCTTCACGGTGGTCATCGATGATGCCGATGTCGGCAAAGGTGCCTATCCGTTCTACATGCTCAAAGAAATCGATGAACAACCGGTTGTGATGCGGCGTTTGGTCGAACACTACACCGATGGCCAAGGCAAGGTTGAACTGCCCGCAGACTTGTTGGCCGCGTTGCAAGAAGCCGATCGCCTGTACATCGTGGCTGCTGGCACCAGCTATCACGCCGGCTTGGTTGGCCAGCCGCTGTTTGAGCAACTCGCTCAGGTACCGACAGAAGTTGCGTTAGCCAGTGAGTTCGGTTATCACATGCCGCTGCTGTCCAAGCACCCGCTGTTCATCTTCTTGAGTCAAAGTGGGGAAACCGCAGATATTCGCCAGGTGCTGGTGAAGGTCAAAGCCTTGCATTATCCAACCTTGACGATCACGAATGTGGGCTCTTCCACGCTGGCGCGTGAGGCGGATTACTGCTTAGAGCTGCATGCGGGCCCGGAAATCGCGGTTGCGTCGACTAAGGCGTACACCGGCCAGATCGGCCTAGAAGCCCTGGTGGCACAAGGCTTAGGGGTTGCCAAGGGCATCGCGAAGGCCAAGGAATTTGATGCGGCGCATCAGCTGGGCTTGGCGGCAACCGGTCAACAAGCGCTGATCGATCAAAAAGAGCAGATCCACGCGTTTGCCACCGACATGTTCAAGACGACGCGTAACGCCTTTTATATCGGTCGTGGCACCGACTATTACGCCAGCTTGGAAGCGGCGCTGAAGCTCAAAGAGATTTCATACGTGCAGGCCGAAGGGTTTGCGGCCGGTGAGCTGAAGCACGGCACGATCTCGTTGATCGAAAAAGATACCCCGGTCGTCGCCTACATTTCCGATCCTGTGACGGCGGCGCACACGCGCTCGAACGCTTCAGAAATCGCCGCTCGTGGCGGGAAGGTGCTACGCATTGCCAGTGCCAGCCAGGCGGAAGACGAAGACCAGCTTGTCGTTAACGACATCGATCCGCTGGTATCGCCGCTGTTGACGATCATCCCAGGACAGCTGCTCGCCTACTATACAAGCAGCGATCGTGGTTACGATGTGGACAAGCCGCGTAACCTGGCTAAGTCCGTGACGGTGGAATAATCCACAAAAAAGCGTCCGGTGCCGAGAAACACTTGTTTCTCAGGCGCCGGGCGCTTTTTTGTGCGGTACTCAGGCCGTGAAGTATGGCGCGATGAACTTGGCGATGTGGTCGCGATAAGCTTGCGGGTCTACCCAGTAGCTTTCTGCGTGAATGGCGTTCGGCACCAGCCACAGCGCCTTGGGCCCGGCGCTGGCCGCGTAATTCTGCTTGCCCATCCAGGTTGGGACGTAAACATCCTTTTGGCCGTGGATGACCAATAGCGGCAGGTGGTTACGGTGCAAGGCGGCTTCAACGTCGACGCGGCCGATACGGAAGCCGAGGCGGCGGTAGTTGATGAAGCTCGCCAGCGGCACCAAGGGCTTGTCTGGCATGTGAAAAAGCTTCTTCATCAGATAGGTGAGTTCAGCGCTGAGACTGTTGTAGCCGCAATCTTCGACGATGGCGCGCACTTGCTTGGGTAAGGTGGGTTCTCCGGCGACCAGGCTGACGGTGGCCCCACCCATAGAGGTGCCGAACAGCAAAAGCTCGCAGTCTTCACCGAGCGCGGCGACCATCTGGTGAAGCCATTGCAGGTAATCTAGGCGGTCCAGCCAGCCGAAGCTGATGTAGGTGCCATCGGATTGGCCGTGGCCACGATCGTCAGGAAGCAGGACCGAAAAGCCCATGTCGTAGAACATGTGCGCGTAGTTACTCATCGTGATGCCGGTGCCTTTATAGCCGTGCCCGATGATGACCGCCTTGTTGCTGTGGGGATGCTTGAGCCACAGACCCGACAGGTGTTGGCCATCCGGCGTGTTCAGGTGCCAGACGGCGGGATGCTTGCGCTCGACCCAATCGACGTGATAGTAATAGTCGGTCGCATATTTTTGCATCGCATCGGAAGCGTCTGGAACGTAGTTGATGCGCTTGAAGGCGTAGGTATAAAGCTTCTCGGCGGCCGCCAAGGTGCCTGCGGTCAGCAACAGCGGGGTCGTGATGCCGATGAGACGACTTTTCTTCATATTGTTGACTCCTTTGAATTGAAGCGCAGCTGACGAACTGGGGGTTACGCTTGAGGCTCGGCGGTATCGGTGAGGTAGAGTGCGCGGAGGTCAGCGAGGTCGTTGGTTGTCAGGTGTAGTTGCTGGGTCAGGTAACCTTCCCAGTCACCGTATTCCTTGGTGATCAACTCGCGGACGGCATCGTAGTTGCTGGCTTCGGCTTGTTGGGCGTTCATCTGATTAACGAATTGGTCGGCACCATGGGCGAGGTCGGCGTGGGCCATCTTATCGGGTGCGGCCAAGACCAGGTTCGTGAGCAAGTAGTCTTCGCGAATCGTGGCTTCCGGGATACCGAGTGCGCCTTCGATCATCATGGCTGCGACTCCGGTGCGGTCCTTGCCGGCGGTGCAATGGAAGACGACCGCTTCGTCTTGACGGTCGTTGCTCAACAAGATGCTGAACAGGTGCGCATAGGCGGCGTTGGCGTGGCTGTCGGTGAGCATCTGACAGTAAGTGTCGGGCATCGAATCGGCACTCCCGCCGCGCAGCTTACGTCCCAGGCGCTTGAATAGGCCGGCTTTGTCTGTGAAGGGGTAGACGGAAAGGTGCTGATAGGAGATCGTCCGGGGAATGCGATCCGGACGCGTTTTGACCTCTGAGTCGCTACGCAGGTCGATATCAAAAATCACGCCGTAATCTTCGAGCATCGTGCCGTCTTCTTCGCGCAGATGGCCCATAGAGCCAGAACGCAACAGCTTGCGCCAGGCGATGTATTGTCCAGATTCGGTGGCATAACCGCCGAGTTCACGCAGATTGATAGAATGAGGGATGGTGAGGATTCGAGCTGGTTTCATGGTAGACCTCCGTTTAGTCGATTATCCTATATTATAATATAAGATCAGTAGAGAGAAACGATGAATCTGTGAATCGGGGCGGCTTAGTGTTTTCAGCCGCCGTGAAATTGCGTATAATGAGGATAACTAGGTCACTCATTAAGGAGATATCATGGCGGGACTGAAACTTTTCACATTGAACGGGAACAAGCCACTGGCGCAAAAAATTGCGACCGAACTGGGGTTACCATTGTCACCGGCGTCTGTGCGGCATTTTGCCGATGGTGAGATTCAAATCGATCTTGATGATTCGGTACGTGGCGCGGATGTCTATGTCATCCAGCCGGTGTCCGATCCGGTCAACGAGAACTTCATGGAATTGATGATCATGATCGATGCGCTGCGGCGGGCCTCTGCGCATCGCATCAACGTTGTGGTGCCGTATTATGGGTATGCGCGGGCAGACCGCAAGGCGCGGTCTCGGGAACCGATTACGGCTAAGCTGGTTGCCAACTTGTTACAGATGGATGGCATCGATCGCATCGTGACGGTTGATTTGCACGCCGATCAGCTGCAAGGGTTCTTCGACGTTCCGGTCGATCACCTCAAGACAGTCTCCTTATTCGGGCGCTATTTCCGTAACTTGCAACTCGGCGACAACACGGTGGTGGTTGCGCCGGACCATTCCGGTACCAAGCACGCTCGGGAGCTGGCTGAATTGCTTGGCTTGCCGATCGCCATCGTCGATAAGCGCGAAGTGAACGGCGATGCTGGCGTGATCGGGGATGTCGATGGCAAGCATGCGATCGTGGTTGATGACATGATCGACACAGGGACGCGAATCAGCGATTCTGTCACGGCTTTGCAGGCAGCCGGCGCCCAAGACATTTACGCTGCAGCGACACATGCGGTATTGTCTCGTGGTGCGGCGACCCGCATTGGTAAGTTACCGTTGAAGCAGATCGTGCTGACAGATACGATCGAGATGCCGGCTGAGAAGCGGTTGGCGAACATGCAGATTCTGTCAGTAGGGCCGATGATCGGACAGGCAATCGAGTTGATTGCGACGAATCAATCGATCCACCCGCTGTTTACCCTTGATTAAGCACGAACCTAAAATCCGGCAAATCGCCGGATTTTTTTGTGCAAACCCTTGCGTCAGTAAGGGAGGCGTGCTATTATATTTAAGTCGTCAAACGACATAATATGGGTGGTTAGCTCAGCTGGCAGAGCAACGGACTCTTAATCCGTGGGTCCAGGGTTCGATCCCCTGACCACCCATCAGAGGTTTACCAATAGGTGTTGATCGCGTTAGTTCGCGATCAACACCTATTTTTGTGCAATCATTGGCGCCGGCCTTGAAAGTGCCAAGATAAGTGCTATGATGAAGTTAGCTTCACGTGAAGCGTACATTACTTTTCGGTTGAAAGAAGGCCATTATGAAGACCCAGGTTAAAATGTATCGAAAACGGGCAAAGCTCACCCAAACGGCGTTGGCACGGCGGGTCCATGTTTCCTCGCGCACCATCATTTCGATTGAAAAAGAACAGTATAACCCTAGTTTAATGTTGGCATACCGGCTTGCTCGGGTCTTCGACGTCGATGTCGAAACCCTCTGCTGTTTAGCCGAGAATAAGCGGCGCGAGGATGAAGAATTGGGGAACGCCGCGCCACGTACAAAAGGAAAGGACCACCTGAACATGACTCAAGCAGAGAAGTTTGATCGCGTCAAGCAACTGATTCATGATCTATATAACTCAACGACCGATTCACGCTTGCAGGCGCCATTGTTGAAAGCGTACAAGCGGCTGGATGCCGGCGCCGACAGCGCCGATCTGACCGCGCACATTGCCAGCGCCATCAATTATGTTCGCTTAACCAACGAAATTACCTTTACGCCGCAACAAGAAGCCGATTGGCGAGAGCTACGCGACTTGGGCAGTGCGGCAATTTTGCACCATGACCCGAAGAATACGCTGCTTGATCTGAACGAACGCTGAGGGATAGGCGCGGTATACTAGACGTACCAAAACGGTATACTAGACGTACCAAAAGGAGATGACGACGTGACGCCAGAGACCAAGCAGGTGTTGGCAACTGAGTTAAAGCAGCTGATGCAAACCACCAGCCTCGACCACATCACCATTGATAAGCTGGCGGAGGCGGCCCATATCAGCCGCAACACGTTTTATTATCATTTTGCTGACATTCACTCGCTGGTGGCTTGGGTGTATGAGCAAGATGTGGTCGAGGCGCTGCGCAGTCGCAGTGACATTCAGCATTGGCAAGAAGCTTATCAACTGATGTTAGCCTATATTGCCAGCCACCAAGCGTTTTGTCTAAACACATTCCATTCGTTGAATCGTGATGTTCTCGATAACTTGTTGTATCATCACGCTGCCGAGATGGTCGATCGGGTGGTCATGAGCATCGACCCACAGACCCCACGGCGAGTGCGGGCGGCGATCACGAATTTTTACGGTTGGGCGATCACGGCGCAGGTGACGCAATGGCTGGTCGTCGATTTGCAAGAGTCGCAGGAGTCGATGATTCGCAAGGCCGAGTTAATGATGGACGGGACGTTAGCACATATCATCGCACGCGGTAAGCGTGACAGCTATTTTGGCGCGTGACAACTGGGAGGAAACGGTATGATCGCAAAAGCAACATTACAAAAACAACTTACCCAAACCGTCGAAGAGGTCTTGGCAGCGGCTAAGCTGCGCCGAGGTGACTTGTTTGTGCTCGGCTGTACAACGAGCGAAGTGGTTGGCGGGACGATCGGCAAGGCGTCTAATCCGGAAGTCGGTGATTGGATCGTCACGACGTTGCTGGAAATTCTGACCCCGCAAGGCATCGACTTGGCGGTGCAAGGTTGTGAACACATCAATCGTGCCTGTGCCGTCGAGGAGCGCGTGGCGCGAGCGCATGGGTTTGAGATCGTGAACGTGGTGCCGGGGCTACATGCCGGCGGTTCGTGTTCAATGGCGGCGTTCGAGCATTTTGAAGCGCCGGTCGAAGTCGAGCACATCACTGCCCAGGCGGGGATCGATATCGGTGACACGAGCATCGGGATGCATGTGCAGTTTGTCCAGGTGCCAGTGCGGCCGACGCATACCGAGCTCGGCGGCGCGCATGTTACGGCGCTACGCTCGCGGCCCAAGTATATTGGCGGCCAGCGGGCTGAATATCAACCACTATAGTTGGCATAAGGATCGCGCTAGCGCGATCCTTATTTGGATGCAACAAAAAACCGGCTTTCGTTAAGAAAGTCGGTCGGTAAACCTCTGATGGGTGGTCAGGGGATCGAACCCTGGACCCACGGATTAAGAGTCCGTTGCTCTGCCAGCTGAGCTAACCACCCATGACTGCATTGCCTTTTGACAACTTTAAAAGTATAGCACGATGTTGGCGGGCTTGGCAATATTTTTTTACAAAAAATCGGCGCCCAATTGCGAGCGCCGGTGTCAGGATTAGTGAATGTACACGGTGATGACCGTGATGAGTCCGAATATGATTCCCGGGAAGTTGGCAATGATCACGGGCCAGTCTTTGTGCGGCTTCGTCCAGCCGTATGCGACCCACAGCGTGGCGTTGACGCTTGCAACGAGTGGTTGGAGCAAAGAAACCGGCGTGCCAGAGAAATTGGCGATAATCTGGGGAATGTATGAGATGTACATCGAGATGCACATTAGCGTCGCGATCCGGCCGAGTCGGCGGCGAAATCGCGACATTCTGGGGGCGCTGTCGCCCTGGTTGTCAGTGTGGATGATAAAACCCTCCTCATTGATGACTTGGTTGAACAGTATAACGCAGATCGATCAGGCATGCAAACCGCTTGAAGTGATGAAAGCGTTGCTAATATTTCCCGGGAAATTAATTTTGGACATAATCAAGTAATTGACCAAGCCGATGGACATCTGAAGGCGTTATCATTGAGGCGAACCCAACGAAAGGGATGAGATGATGAAAAAATTTCTAGCAGTCACAACCTTAGCAATCGGTATCGCTGCGGCGGTAGGTTATTACACCGCCAAGAAAATGGAATTGTTCGTCACAGACGAACATGACTATGACGAATTTGAATCTTAGTAGGGGGGATTGTCTATGATCAAGCAAAAAGCTGTGATGATTGGTGCCGGCTTGGCGAACATGGCCGCTGCGGTGTACCTCATTCAAGAAGGCCGTTGGGAAGGATCAGCAATCACTTTCTATGCCATCGATGACCACGGGTCCAACGACGGCGCGGTGACCGCCGATACCGCGGATGAGTACTGGAATAAGGCGCATCCGATGGCGAACACGCGGGGGTATGTTGCCCGTGGCGGGCGGATGCTCAACTACCGGACCTATGTCGATTTGATGGATCTGCTCAGCCGCATTCCGTCAGTGACGGAACCGAACATGACGGCGGAAGAAGATACGCGTGACTTTGACGCGAAGCACCGGACGTTCGACAAGGCACGGCTGTTACAAGGCGGTAAGGGCATCCTCGACGCAGGCAAGCTCGGATTGGACAACAAGGATCGACTGTTGTTGACCAAGTTGGTGATGATGCCGGACTCCGAAGAAGAGAAGCTTGATAACGTCTCGATTGCCGCTTACTTCGAGGACTCACCGCATATGTTTCAGACGAACTTCTGGTACATGTGGGAAACGACATTCGCTTTCCGCACCCAGAGCTCCGTTCAGGAATTGCGGCGGTACATGCACATGATGATCTATGAATTTACGCAGATCGAGCACCTTGTCGGCGTTAACCGGACACGCTACAATCAGTTCGAATCAATCATGTTGCCGCTGATCAAGTATCTACAGGCGCAACACGTCAATATCGTCTTGAACAAGCGGGTCACCGCAATGCAGTTCAAAGACACCACGATGACCGATGAAATCACGGTCACCGGATTGACGATGGTCGACACTGAAACCGATGAGGAGGAGCAAGTGGCGATCCCGGCAGACACCGCGGTCATCTTCACCAACGGCTCGATCACCGATTCTGCCACGCAAGGGGACCTGACGCATGCGGCGCCAGAGAATCCAGACTATGGCGCTGCCGCAAGCCTCTGGAAGCAAGTCGCCGGACATTTTTACAATCTTGGTAATCCCGATAAGTTTTTTGCCGACCGAGACGCTTCTGAGTGGGTCTCCTTCACGTTGACCTCTAAGAATCATCTGTTACTCAATGAAATCACCCGGATCACGACTCAGGTGCCAGGCAATGCGTTGAACTCATTCTTGTCGACGCAGGCGATCACGCCTCTCGGTCAACAAGACGTCAACATGTCGATCGTCGTTCATCACCAGCCGCATTTTACAACGCAGAAGCCGAACGAGACGGTCCTGTGGGGGTACTTCTTGTATCCGCGGCGCAGCGGGGAGTTCGTCGATAAGCCGTACATCGAGATGAATGGTGAAGAGATGGCCGAAGAGCTGATCGGCCAGCTGTCTAAAGTCGATCCTGGGCCGGTCAACATCATGACGAAGAAGGCTGAGATCATGGCTGCCATCGTCAACAACATCCCGGTTTACATGCCGTATGCGTCGGCGCTGTTCAATAACCGGGCCAAGGCGGATCGGCCTAAGGTGATTCCGGCGCACTCGACCAACCTCGCCTTCACCGGGGAGTTCGTCGAGCAACCTTACCAGATGATCTTCACCGAGCAGTCGGCGGTTCGCTCCGGTGAGATCGCCGCCTATCACTTCGCCGGGATCCCGATGAGTAAGCTCGTCAAGACGCCGCGCTATGACAAAGACCTCAAGACGCTGGCTAAAGCAACGAAGAAAATGTTTAGCTGACCGGCAAGCCAAAAACCCACCTGCAATTTTTTCGCAGGTGGGTTTTTGGTGCGCTTCGAAGCATGATTAAAGCAAGTGTTCCAAGCCGACAACCAAGGTGTCCAGGGTCTGGACTTTGGCGATCGCAACGGCAACTCCGGACATGAAGGACTCGCGGTCGAACGAATCTTGGCGAATCGTCAAAGCCTCGCCGGGTGCACCGAAAAGGACTTGCTCGTGGGCGACGTAGCCCGGCAGGCGGACGGCGTGAACCGGGACGCCGGCGATCTTCTCGCCGTGGGCGGGATCGTCGGTGGTTGGCCGTGGAGCGGTGGTGCGGGCGGCGGCGATCATCTGGGCCGTAGCCTTGGCCGTCCCTGAAGGTGCGTCGAGCTTGTCTTCATGATGCATTTCGATGACCTCTGCGTCAGGGAAATATTTTGCGGCCTGCGCGGCAAATTGCATCAATAAGACGGCGGAGATCCCGAAGTTAGGCGCGATCAGGCCGCCGAGGTGTTTGGTCGCGGCCAAGGCGATGAGTCGTGCCTGATCGTTAGCGGCCATGCCGCTGGTGCCGACGACCGGGGACATGCCAGCGTTGATCGCGGCTTCGATGTTTTGGGCGACTGCTTTTGGGGTGGTGAAGTCGACCCAAACATCGGCGACTCCGGGCTCGATCTCAGCATAGGTCGACCAAGTTTTGACTTCAGGGTCTAAACCGTATTGGGTGGGATCGATGTCGGTGACGACGGGGTTGAAAATGGCGGTGAGCTTGAAGTCGTCGTGTTGAGCGAGCATGTTGACGACCTTTTGCCCCATGGCGCCGGGGAAACCGGCGACGAGTACATTGATCATTAAGCGTTGACCTCCTGAGATAAATCGGTGAGTGCGTGCAGCTCGAGCATCTCTGCCAGCTGTTGTTCTTGGGTAGCGGTCAGTGGCAGCAGCGGCAGGCGCGGTTCGCCGACCGCAAACCCAGCGGCGTTCAAGGCGGCCTTCGTCGGTGCAGGTGAAGGCCAAGCGAACAAGGCGGCCATCTTCGGCAACAAGGCGCGTTGTAGGTGGGCGGTAGTCGCTAAGTCACCGTGATGTAAAGCCGTTAGGGCCGCGCGCATCTCGGCAGCGTACAGATGGCTGGCGACGGAAATCGTTCCTGCGCCACCCAGAGTCTGGACTTGAATGAATTGCGCGTCTTCACCGGTCCAGACTTGAAAATCATCCGGAGTCGCCGCAACCATGGCCGAGAAGGTGTTCAGGTCGCCGCATTGCTTGATGCCGATGATGTTAGGATGCGAAGCGAGCGTCGCAACGGTGGCGACTTGCATATCGACCCCTGTCCGTCCAGGAATATTATAAATGATAACGGGGTTGGTGCAAGCGTCTGCAATCGCGGTGAAGTGGGCGATCATTCCGTCTTGATTGGGCTTGTTATAATAAGGCACGACCGCCAGCAGGCCGTCAACGCCATCGATAGCACTGGCTTGTTGCGCCGCGGCGATGCTTTGGCGGGTGTTGTTGTTGCCGATGTTGGCGATGATCACTGCGCGGCCAGCGACGATGGCTGCGAAGCGGGTGAACAATTCGGTACGCTCTTCTGCGGTCAGCGTCGGGGATTCACCGGTTGTCCCGCCGATCACAAAGCCATCACTGCCCTGTGCCAGCAAGTGGTCGGTCAGCTGGGCCAAAACGGTGTAATCAATATGATCTTCCTCGTCAAAAGGCGTGACGATCGCCGTGATCAAATTTGCGTTTAACATCGTGATCCTTCTTTCATCGTAGGGGTGGCTATTCTGCCATCCGGCTGGTCAAAAAGCCGGTGATGGCAGAGACACCAGGTTGTAAGGCTGCTTCATCCGGATTCAGAGCAGCGGAGTGCAGTTCGTGCGTGTCATTGACGCCCAGCCAAAACATCGTGCCAGGAATCTTATTTAATAGGTAACCGAAATCTTCGCCGGTCATTACCCCAGGCGTGTCGATGAATTGAACCGTCGGGGTGGTTTGCATGTAGGTGATGAAGCGCCGGGTAGTTTCGGGATTATTCTCAACGGGATAATAGCCACCTTGGTTAAGCTCGATATTGACGGTGCAAGCGAAGCTTTCGGCAACGCCCGCTGCAACCTGGCGCAGACGCCCTTGAAGGTAGCTGATCGCCTCTTGGGTGAAACCACGTAGCGTGCCTTCGATGCGGGCGTGGTCGGCGATCACGTTGCGGATCGTGCCAGCTTTGAGCTTGCCGAAGGTAATCACGGCACTGTCGGTGGGCGCGATGTTGCGCGCGACAATGCTTTGCACTTGGGTGATGAAGTAAGCCGCGGCGACCACCGCATCGTTGGCATTTTGCGGGAAGGCGGCGTGGCCGCCTTGGCCTTGGATATCAACGTTGATTTCGGTGGTACCGGCAAACAGCGTGCCCATGGTGGTGCCGATCGCGCCTGCAGGCAGGTCTGGACGGTCGTGGAGCCCATAGAACTCGTCGACGTGCCAGTCACCGGAGAAGACCCCTGCATCGTAGGCGCGTTTGCCTCCGTATTCAGCTTCTTCTGCCGGCTGGAAGAAGAAAATCAGGTTGTCTTGTGGCTGGTGTTCGGCGA
>CAKQZO010000014.1 GCA_934293835.1 uncultured Lacticaseibacillus sp.
TGCAATCACGAGGGCTGATGCTGGCTATTTGAAGTTACATTTTGCGACAATGAATTCAATACTCTCGGATTCATTGACCTCTATCAATCAGGGTTTAGCATTCTTTGCCCTCATGCTGGTAACGGTCTTCTGCTTAAATCTGATTGCCTCCATTTTCTTGCTAATGTGCATTATTCAGAATAAGGCGCGCACGCTTGCAATCAAGAAAATGTTAGGAATAAGGTTAGTTGATCGATACAAGTGGGAAGGATTAGTCGCGTTGGCTTTATACACCATTCAGCTTTTGGTGGTATTGATATTTGGAAGCTCAAAATTGATACTGATTTTTGCGCTGATCATGATTGCTTTGGACGCGTTAATCTCCGGTGGATTCATTGCGATTGTCGAACGGCGCAGCCTTCCAAAGATGCTGAAAGGGGAATGAAAATGATTAAACTAGAGCACATCACCAAGAAGTACAAAAACAAAATTGTGTTAGACAACTTCTCCTTGTCAGTTGAAAAAGGAGAAATGATTGCAATTACGGGACCCAGTGGGTCAGGCAAGAGCACTATCTTAAACATCTTGGGGTTAATTGAATCGTTTGATGCTGGCACCTATAGGCTGTTCGATCAAACCAATGTCAAACCGAATGGCAGAACTGCCATGTCAATCATCAGAGAAGATATCAGCTACCTGTTTCAAAATTTTGCACTTATTGAAGATGAAACAGTAGAATATAACCTGATGCTTGGAATCAAATATCTGCATGCCACCAAGGCAGATAAAGTCGCGATTATCAACGACGCACTTCAAAAAGTCGGCTTACAAGGCTATGGTAACAGCCCTATCTTCGAATTGTCTGGTGGCCAACAGCAACGTATCGCTGTGGCGCGCGCACTAATCAAGCCAAGCAAGCTGATTCTTGCCGATGAACCTACAGGATCATTGGACCAAAAAAATCGTGATGAAATCATGCAATTACTGAAAGCGATGAACGAGCAAGGTAAGACAGTGATTGTTGTCACACACGATGATGAAGTGGCCAACCAGTGTCAGCGAACTATTCAGCTTTCAGCAGTTAGCGGTTAGCAACTTCATGCTCAATATTGTCCGGTAAAGCGCTTGTATTCCTTCGATCAATTACTTGGTTAGCGTTGAATTTGGGAAAACAGTTGCTAGTTTGGTATTCAAGCTTTGAAGAAATTCCGTCGATAAGTGTTGGTGCAACAGTTATCGACCAATCGTGAAAGGAATCCTCCTCGCCCCCAAGCTAGTGCTTTTTACGGCGCAAGGCCTGGCGCACGCGGGGCTCGCGGCGGATCAACAGCCAGGTGTAGCCCAGGCTGGCGATTCCCGATTGCAGGTAGATGTTCCAGCTGGCCGCCGTCGTGAAGTTGCGGAAGCTGAAGAGGTCTTTCATGATCTCCAGGCCGATCTCATGTACCAGGTTCACGTGTTCGCCGAGCAACAGCGCCATCCCGATTCCGTAGGCAAAAATCACCACCCAGCCGATCAGATACCACCCGCCGCGGCGCAACAACACTTCCGGGCGGCCATGTTGATCGTGGTCAGCTGTCACTTGTAGTTGCGCCCCGATGGCCTGTAAGCCGGCGGCCACGAGCCCGACCACCACCGTCAGGGCCACCAAGCCGATTGCTGGCCATTCTCGGATCAGCGTCTGCACGCCCATCACCAGACTGTAAATCGGGATCAGAACCGCTTCCCAGTGCGAGATTTTTTCCATTCGGAAGGCGTTGCGGGTGAAAACCAGCACGCCGATGACTAATAAAATGATACCAACCATGTTGCTGCCTCGTTCCTATTCGTCGGGATGCGCCTTGAGATAGGCCGCGCGCCACTTGGGATCGACCTGTGTCGTTCCGGGCTTGAAGAAGATCTGTTCCGTACCGGCTTCGTTGGCGTGCGCGTAGTACCATTTTTTCCAGCGCAAGAAGGCGAGGTTCGCCTGCAGCACCTTGATGCGTGCCTCGAGCGCCTGTTCCTGCTCGATCATGAAGCGTTGCCGCTCGGGGAGGGTGTCGTCGCCGGCGACGCACCACGCCATGAACTGGCGGATGTCGCGCAGGGGGATCGCCGATTTTTTTAGGCAATCAATGACTTCGAGGTAGCCGAGATCGTCGGCTGTGAAGACGCGCTGGCCTTGCTGATTGCGCTTGACGAATGGCAATAAGCCGGCTTCGTCGTAGTAGCGGAGGGTGGCGACGGTCACGCCGTAGCGCTTGGCCATGTCACCGATCGAATATTTCTGCATGTTACTCCTTGCCCTCAAGTATACTTGAGCATCTATCGTAGTGGTTAACTGCTACTGGGAAAAGTAAAGGAGATACGAATGAATAAAGGTTTAGTTGTGATTACAGGCGCCTCTTCCGGCTTCGGGGCCGAGATGGCGAAGATGTTCAATGCCCAAGGCTTCCCGCTGTTGCTGGTGGCGCGCCGGACGGAGAAGATTCTAGCATTGCCGCTGGCTTTTGACAATGTTCAGGTTGCCGCGGTGGATGTGACCGATCAACAACAGCTGAAAGCAGCGATCCACGCCGCAGAAGTAGTCTTTGGGCCAGTGGATCTGCTGGTCAACAACGCGGGCGTCATGCTGCTAGGCAACGTGACGACGCAAGACCCTGCAGAGTGGCAACAGATGCTCGATGTCAACGTGATGGGCGTGCTGAACGGCACCCAAGTGGTCTTGCCAGGCATGATCACACGCGAACACGGGACGATCATCAACATCTCATCGTTGGCCGGGAAGAAAACGTTCGTCAACCACGCGGCTTATGTGGCGTCCAAGTTCGGCGTTCACGGCCTGAGCGAGACGATTCGCGAAGAAGTCTCCGGCCACAACGTCCGCATCGCGATGGTGGCGCCTGGCGCGGCCGAGACCGAGCTCTTGGGCCACACGACGGATCAACAGGCGATTACCGACTACAACGGCTGGAAGCAGACGATGGGTGGCATTACGCTGGATCCCAAACACGTCGCCGAAGCGGTGAACTTCATCTATTCGATGCCGCAGGAAGTGAACGTGCGCGAGATCGATATCGCCGCCACGCGCCAAGATAGCTGATGGCGGGATAAGTAGCTGACGTTACAGCGCGTGGATCGGCGTCATATCACTAGAGCATTCAGGGACCAAAACGGGCTGCGATGATGACATCGTAGCCTATTTTGGTATTCACGAAAATGACCGTCAAGCAGACACCAAGACGAGCTGGCTGATCGCTTCGGGCGTCAGCGCGTCGGCGAGCGCCAAGAGCGCAGTGGTGATGGCGGTGATCAGATGCCGCGGCGCATGATCCGCGGGTGATGCAGGTTGCAGGCACCATAGTGGATGTGGTATTTTAGCAGAAGCATATCTTAGAAAGCAGGTGGCGATGCCAGCGATGCACAATTTTGGACAACCAAGACAACTCTGTAACTAGAGCTTCTTTGTTGACCCGATCTTGTTGTCGCTAGGCGTCGCCAGATCAGGCGGCGGACACCCGATTAGACGGGGTGTCCGTTTTTGCGTTGTCCCGTGGTGGGTCTGTTGAAGAGATAAGGACAAGTTATGAATTGGAAAAAAAGTTTCACGCTGATCGCAGGCGGGCAGGCAGTTTCTCTGCTGGGGAGCCACGGCGTTCAGTTTGCGTTGATCTGGTATCTGGCTGAGCGTACGAATTCGGCATTGATGCTGGGGCTGGCTGGGATCGTGGCCTATGTGCCGCAGGTGATTTTTGGCCCGCTGGCCGGCATCGTGGCTGATCGCTATGACCAGCGGTTTGTATCGGTGGCCGCCGATGTGTCCATGGGCATCGTGGCGGCAAGCTATGCTTTGTTGTTGGCACACCGGGATTTGCCCGCTTGGTCGGTACTGCTCGTGCTGGCCGCACGTGGGATCGGCGATACCTTCCAGGAGCCGGCGATTCAGTCGCTGTTGCCGACTTTGGTGCCGAAGACCGCGCTGGGGCAGATCAACGGCTGGCTCCAGTTGCTGCGCGGCGGCGCATTCTTGTTCGGCCCGCCGATCGGGGCCATGTTGTACGCGACGCTGGCGCTGCCTTGGGTGTTGCTGAGTGATATCGTCGGCGCGGTGTTCGCTAGCACGGCGCTGTTGTGTGTGCGCCTGCCGGCAGGCGCTGGCGCCAACCCCGCGGCCCGCTTCGGTTGGCGGAGTTGGTGGGTCGGGGTGCAGGCCATCAAGGCTCACCGCGCTTTAGCGGTGATGATCGCAGCCGATGCGGTGACGATGAGCCTGTACGCACCGCTGGCCAGTTTGTATCCATTAATGACGAGCGGTTATTTCAAGCTGTCGGCGCTTTATGGGAGTGCCGTCGAGTTTAGTTTTGCGATCGGCATGCTGGTGTCCGCCTTGCTGTTTGCCACGGTCGTGACCATGCACGCGCACTTGCGATGGTCACGGCGCGGCATCGCAATGATGGGCCTAGCCGCCTGTTTGTGCGGCCTGCTTCCACCGACCTTGGCCGGTTGGGGTGGCTTCGCGGTGGCGTGTGCGCTGCTGGCCGCGGCTGGCAACTTGCACAGCATCCCCTTGACGACCGCCATCCAGCAGACCATCCCGGCTGATCAGCTAGGGCGGGCGTTGTCGGTCCAGACGATGGGCAATGGCTTGATGATGCCGGTGGGCCTCGCCTTCGCCAGTCCCGTCGCCGACAAGATCGGCGTGCCCAACTGGTTCGTTGTGGCTGGTTTGGGGATGGTGGGCTGCTTCATCTTGGCCAGTGTGTGGCTGAGGCGGCTTGGACACTAGGGGGATAAGTGCGCCTACTTTCGTAAAATATAACAACCGAATTTGGATTCGACGTATCAAGACCTGACCGATTCCTTGTGCCACCTGCGATTGCGGGCGAGAACGCTTTTTAAGAATAACGTTTACTTATTTTTGTTCAGTGGTTAAGTTTTGCTTTATGCCGTGTTTCTCGCTAAAGTAAAGACACGGATGCGCATCCTGAAAGTAATGTTTTTCATCACGTGATGTTGGTTGTAACGAACGTGACTAATAGATCTGGGGGGATTTATTATGAAAAAATTACTGGTGACTTTGACGATTGCAACGGGAGTGTTGGTTGGTTTCACAATTGCTGGGCATAGCCTCGTGGTCA
The DNA here is from genome assembly GCA_934293835.1 of uncultured Lacticaseibacillus sp. GTDB lineage: Bacteria > Bacillota > Bacilli > Lactobacillales > Lactobacillaceae > Lacticaseibacillus. Next base: position 5,100 of record CAKQZO010000014.1, read on the forward strand.
GTCAAGCGACTGCGAGTCGTGCCGCGTACGTGACCGAAGATCATTCAGCCGCGGCGGAAAAGTCTGCTGAAATGAGCAGCGTCAAAGTACATGGCAATCGGACACCGCAGTCAGCCACGTCTAACTCAAAGAAGAAGGTGATCCGCTCAGCCTCGGTGGCACCTGTTAACACCACCAAGGCGACCACAACTAAGCCGGCTTCGCGTCCGGTTCAAAAGGTAGCAAAGAGCACGAGCGCGCCTTCTCGGCCGGCGCAACCTAACAAGCCGGCAGTTGTGCCGCAGCGCAGTTCTGCGGCCAAGGCCCAGTCGGCCTCCGTGCCGGCACCATCACGGCCGGCGCCGAAGGTATCGCCGACACGGCCAGCACCTGCGCCAGCGTACCAAGCACATGCGCTTTACATCAATGGCCGGGCGATTCCTTATATCCAAGGCAACATGAGTATGGCCGCGGCCCCAGCCGCGACAGCAGCGACCTGGGGTGGGCAGACGCGCTACAGTAACACGAGTGGCCAGAACACCCACTTCATTGGGCATAATCCCGGTGTCTTCAGCGGCCTTTTGGGCTTGGGGATCGGGAGCCGCATCATTGTGACCGACGCAGCCGGCACGCCGCGTACGTATACGGTCAACCGCATCACGCAGGTCGATGATCATGCTCGAACGGCCAGCGGGGAGGATTTGTGGCAGTTGATCACCAGCACCAGCGGTGGGCAGCGCATTACACTCCAGACCTGCTTGAGTGATACGCGCAACCTGATCGTTTTCGCTGCGTAAGCGACGATCAGCGAATTGTAGACCCAGACAAGCATTTTTGTCTGGGTCTTTTTTTGAACGCTATTTTTCAAATCCGGTAAACTTTTTTTGCAAATGTTGGCAAAAACATATGATTATAAAATGATAAGATGCAGGCAACAACGATATGGAAATCAAGTGAGCAGTTACTAATAACCAGCTGTGATCAGCGATGAATAGGACAATTCCGGTATTGCTTGGCTGTGTATAGTGCTGGCAAAGGATTGTCACGGGAAATATTCGTATCGTTAAATACTTAATTTTTTTTGATTAAACATAGCAATTAAGGGGGAGTTAACATGTCTGAGCGAGTGAAGACCGCACATCAGCAATTAATGGGGGATACGATCGGGCACAAGATTCATTTCAAACTTTATAAGTCAGGAAAGCGGTGGCTGATTACCGGGGCGATGGTGGCTTCGGTGGCTCTGGGGACATTGGGCGCACAGATTCATGAGACCCATGCCGCCACGGCCGACCCCGATGACGAGGTCAGCGACACCACGACCAAGGTGCTCAACCCGGCAACCGTGACGTTGAAGCAGGCGCCAAAGACGGCAACTGATGCAACGGCCAAGCAGGATTCAGCAGCTGTAAAGCAGACAGCTGAGGCGGACACCACAGCAAAGGCCACTACGGAGGCGGTAAGTCCAGCCACCGAAGATACGAGTGCCACTGAGGATGCCGCGACGACGGCCCAGACACCGACCAAGGCGGAAGCTGAGGCCCAGACTGACGCTGATGTAGCTGCCGAAGACACAGTGACAACTGATACTAAAGAGGCTAAAGAGACACCAGCGGCGACTGTCGATACCGCAACCCCTGCCACTAAATCGCCGACTGATACGGCGACTACGGATACTGCGGCAACGGCCACAGACGATACTAAGGCAGCAACTACTGAAGCAACCACAGACGAAGCGGTAACAACTCCCGCTGACACAATCGCAACTACCGATGCGAAACAAGCAGATGCTGGCTCGCGCTACGACGACAGCACGGCTGATTATTTGGCGACCGGTGCGACCAAGACGGCTGCTCAATTGGCAGGATATCTGGTGCAGGCCAACGCGGTTGCAGCGCAAAGCGCCGATGACACGATCGTACCGGATGCGGCAATGGTGGCCTTGAACCAGCATCAGCAAACCGAAAAACAACAGGTGCTTGATCTGACGACGGCCGCCAAGCAAGCGGCAACGACAGATGTCGACCAAGCGCTCACCAGTCTTAGCCAGGCCGCGCAGATCGTCAACGCGATGAATCAAGAGCTGGCCCAAGCGGCAGTGATGCTGACAGCAGACAAGAAGGGGGCGGCCACGAATGCACAAGCGCTCGCCCAGGCGGCGCTTGACGCGGCAACCTTGCCAGCAGGCGCCAAGGGTGAAGTCGATGACTATGGTGACTTGATCGTGACGAGTCGTGATCAAGCCAGTTATCAGGCCACTGTGCAGGCGCTCAAGGATCAAGGCTTGTTCAGCGCGTTTCGGCAGGTGGTCGATCCGAATGGGACTGCGACATTGAGCACTGAATCTAGCCAGATGATTACCTATCAAGACTTTTCCAATAATAAGCCTAAGATTGTCAAGTTAGCGATCGCAGCCAACGATCAAGATGTGATCACCGTCACCGTGCCTAAGATTTTCAAGGCGACCAGCGACAATATTCTTGGTATGACTTCGGCTCTTGATGCGACAACTGGTGAGACAACGTTCACCTACACTTCCGATAAGGCGGCAACGACGTTGAATCTTTCGCTAACGTATGACAAGAGCGAATTGACGAGTCTCTATACAGTTGCTGATGGGACGGTCTATACGGTTAAGTCCACGGTCAACGGTCAGGCGGCATCGCAGCTTGATTTCACGATCAACAATAAGCTGCAGTTGGTCAATACGATGACGCTTGACCAGAATCAGGGCGAGAACACGTTACTGACTGACCAACAATATGCATTCGGTTTCTATTCAGCAGAAAACGCGATCGATGCTGATGGTAAATATAGTAGCACGGCATATAGTCCAACTGGGTTGACTCGTGGTGGAACGGTTACTGTTCCTGAAGGGTTTGTCTTGGATGGTTCTGGACCTTCAACTGCGATTAGTGCGATTGCTGGAGATAGTGCAAATAATGCTGGGAAGAATATGCCGACTACGAAGGCTACCGGCCATGTGACTCAACCCGGTGGTGCAGGAACCCCGTTACAGATTCAAAAGTCGGTCGCGTTTGGGTATGTGATTTGGGGGCATTACACAAAACCAGTGGCGGCCGCGGATAACGCGTTCGTCTATACCGGCACGGCGACAAACGCTGCTGGTGAAGTGGCTTCTACGACCAGTATCTTCACCTTGGCAAATGTCGTCAGTGACCAGGTTGGCGATGTGCGGTTGAGCACAAATCCGATCAGCGAAGTGCTTCCTATAGGTTATGTTGCCGACGAGTTGGTTAAGGACGACCGAGCGGCAGATGGGACGCTTCTGTCGGCAGACAACAACTATGATCGTATGGCCGGAAGCCGTTCATTCAGAACGATGAATGATGGCAATCAGACCGAGACGAATGTGACGATGTCGATCGATCTTGAACCCGGTACTGAAAACGCTGATGGGTACACGATTACCAATACGGATTTTGCCCCGCTAACGAAGGTAACGTTCACCTATGCCGATGGCACCACGCAGGAAGTCACAGGTGATGCAGTTAACGATACTCGGCCGGTTTCTTTCAAGCCGGATCAAGACGCAACGAATGTGGTCAACATTACGGCGAACTGGGCAACGCTTAATCCTGGTCAGGCGGTCATGGTTGAGTATTCTGGTGATAACTCACTGTTGACAGACAAACAGGCTGGCGACACCTTGACTTATAAGGTCAACGTGACCAGCGATCAAGTTGCGGCAACTAGTGTGACCGATACGAAGACGTTGATTGCCCCTAAGCTGAAAGCAAATTATGTTAGACCTTATGGGGAATATGGACTTTCTGGGCTGACGGTGCGACCGGGTGATGTCATTGGTGCAGATAATAGTATTTATGTTTCGCTTTACTATGTGTTAACTGGCCAGCCACTGGGAACGTATTACGTGACGGCGCCTGAACAGATGTCGTTCACTGAGGCGAAGCTTAATAGTACACCGGTCACATTAGTCGCGACTGGGATGAAGAATACGAACGGTCAGGCAATCTATAAGATCGATCTGAGTAAGGTGCTGATTCCTGATACAACCCAGACCCTTTATTTCACTTATCGGGTGAACGCCTCGGCGGTGCCGGCAACGGTGAGCGGCAACTCTTATTCGGAGCTGGTGTTCCAAGGTAGCTCTGATGTGTATACTGACCCACTGGTGCAGAACACGACGCTGACCTTTGGCGACAAGACGGTCGAGGCGACGACTAAGGACAGCGGGGCTACGATTAACGGCAATCGTCAGAATGCGTACTATCCAAATTATAGTTACCAGATCCTGCTCCCGAGCTACTTCAAGGGCCAAGACGGCATTGACGATCCGATGAGCGCCGACACGGATTACCTGAAGTATGATGCGGCCAATGCGGCCACAACCACCGCTGTGTTCTCGCGCGGGGCGACGACGGCGACAACAGATGATATCAACGCCTCGAACATTCAGTTGGCGACGATCAACACGACGAACCTCAGCTCGCCATGGACGCAAAATGTGATCAACCTGCCAGCCAAAAGCGAAGACGACGCGTTCACCTTAGCGCTGACTGACGCGGCGATTCTGTCAGGGGTCTCGGCTAAAGACGCGACGGTTTATTATTCCACATCGCGGATTTCGGTGGGCAACACGAAGATCGCCGTCGACAACCTTTTGACGGCCGATCAGGTCACCGATTGGAGCCAAATCAAGGCGGTCTTGTTGAACACGGATGACCTGGCTGAAAATGACGTGGCGTTAGCAACGCTACCGGTGGCGGTCGTCGACATCAACGACGTGCCGAACCAGACAATGGTGCAGTTCGACGGCAAGTTCCTGGGCGAACAAGAAGGCAAGGTCGTGGTCTTCGACGATCCAATGGCGGCCAAGGTCGTGCAAACCGCACCGGTGACGACCACTTGGACGCAAAAACTGCCAGACGGCTCGACCGTCGCCTTGCAAGATCCAATTACCACGAATTTTGCCCTCGGTGAGACTTACACGACGAGTCCACTGGCGGCGATCAACATTCCGACCGGGTATGAGTTGCAAGCGACTCCCGCAAACGCCTCTGGCACGGTCACGACCAGCGATGCGATCAACGTGGATTATGTCTATGTCGGTCAACCGCAGACGGTCAACGTGCATTACATCGACGTGAACGCTTCAGCCAAGACCAGTGGCTGGAAGCCGACTGACGGTACCGAGATCGCGGCGGCCAAGCAGACCTTGACCGGCACGACCGGGGCCAATTATACCAATACGCTCGCGCAGGTCACCAACTATGTGTTGGCTGGGACGAAATCGTATGATGCTGGCGCGGAATCTGGTGTCTATGACAACAAGAAGGACGTTGCCCAAGATTATTATGTCTATTTGAAGCATGAGACGACCAAAGCAACCCCGACCAACCCGGGCACCTATGCGGATAAGGTCTCCAAGACGGTGACGCAGACAGTCAACTTCATCGATAAAAACGATCAGTCGCCAGTCGCGACCCCGAATGTCCAAACTGTGACTTTCGTGCGCGAGCTGACGATCGATAAGGTCACCGACGCGGTGGTTTCAGATTCTGATTGGACGGTGCTTAGCGGCAAGGCCAACTTTGCGGCGGTCGCACCGGCATCTGCACCGGATTATGTTTTAGACCAAGCCCTGAGCGATGCGGTGGATGTTCCGGCAACGACGGTGACGGCTGATACGGCCGATCGCGTCGTCAACATGTACTACGGGCATCTCACGAGAACCGAAACTGAGCACAAGGTCGTTGATGAGACGATCACTTACGTCTACGCTCAAGGCGGGACCGCGTCTAAGCCACATGCAGATCAGGTGAGCTTCACGCGCACGGCGACAACCGACGAAGTGACGCAGGCAATCACGTATACGCCATGGGTAGCGACTGATAGCGATACGACTTTTGACGCAGTGACCAGTCCGGTGATCACCGGCCATATTGCCGATCATAAAGTCGTTGCCGCAGTCACCGGCTTGAAAAACACTGACGAACCGGTCACCGTTCAAGTCACCTACAGCAAGTTAGGCTCGTGGACGTTCAACCGGCCTAATGTGCCAGATGTGACCTATCCTAACGACCCGAGCGACCCATCGCAGCCGGCTGCGCCAGGTACGCCTGGTTATCCGGTCATTCCGGCGGTTCCTGGGTATACGCCACTCACTGACGATGGCACGCCATTGCAGCCGGTCGATCCAGATGATGAGACCAAGGGCTATCTACCGCCAGCACCGACAGACCCAACCGAGGACACGCCGATCACCTACACCGCCGACAAGCAAGTCGGCCAGGTGGCGTATATCGACGATACGACCGGTGATACGTTGCATACGGATCCCTTATCCGGCGACAGCGAGACGGTGGCGACTTACACGACCGCTGACTGGATCGCGGCTTATCAGAAGCAAGGCTATACCTTGGTTTCGGATAACTTCCCGACCAAGGGGCTGACCTTCGACGATGACGATACCCAACCACAGGACTTTGAAGTGCACCTGAATGAAAAAATCGTTGGGCCAACCACCCCTGGTGAAGGCGATGCGGACTACGATCAGACGCACAAGCGCTTCACCGTGACGGTGACTGCGACTTCGCCTGATGGCAGTGATGTCACGCCGACCAACGCGGTGCAGGTATTCCATTTTGAACGCACCCAGACCGTCAACCTCGTCACCAAGGAGACGACATACGGGGATTGGGAAGAAGCAGATGATGATCCGGCCATGGCTACTGTGACCGCGGTGCCCGTGGCCAACTATACCGCGACGCTGACGAACCAAGCCGGAGAAATCGATGCGGATAACCAGCTGACGGCGACCGATGTGATCGCCGCTGTGGGGGCCTTCATGGTGGCCAATGACACCACGGATGGCAGCTACACCGCTAACTTCAAGTATTGCCAGACCACCTTCACCCCAGAACAGCCAGGTGATGAACCGGGCACGACGCTTGCAGACCTGACGAAGACCGTTACGGAAAACGTCGTCTACAACGCACCAGTTTCTCAGCGCGCTGATGCAGTCGAGGTCCATACGTTCTACCGGACGGCCACCGTTGATGCGACTGGGAAGCTTACCGGCTACAGTGACTGGACGACGAACACGGATGGCGTGTCCAAAGACGCCAACGATCGCAGCGTGACGATCGCGGCCTTGACCGATCTCAAGGTGCCTAGCGCAAATTACCAAGCGACCGTGGCGACGACCGATACTGCCAACAAGACGACGGCCGATAATGTGGCGCTCACCATCGCAGGCGGTACGGATGACGCTGACATGGTGGTCACCCGCGTCGTGAGCTACACAGGCACGTTCACCCCAGGCGAGCCGGGAACCGACGCGAAGACCAACCTGGAGGCGTTGACCAAGAAGCTGACCGAAACTATCACGTTCCACAATCCCGATAAGACGATCACCACGGTAGCCGGGCCTGAACAGACCTTCTACCGGACGGCGGCCGTCGATCAAGCCGGCAGTGTCACTTATGGGGCATGGACGACTGATCCTGACGGGGATGCGACCAAGGGCGCCGATGACGCGACGGTTGCCGCGATCGCGGCAACTGAGCTTGCACGCACCGGCTACACGGCTGCGGTGACCAACGCGGTGGCAGGGGTCGCCCAGGCGGATGGTAACATTGCGCTAACGGTGGCCGCGACGACCAACGGGGATGGCGATATCGCCGTGACCCGCGACGTGACCTATCAAATCGATGCGCAGACGATCACGGTCACCTACATCGATGACTTTGCGCAACAACAGCTGACGAAGCAGACGCTCAACGGGGTGTCGAACGCGGACAGTCACTACGATGTCGCCACGGCCATCGCCGACTACGAAGCGCGCGGTTATTCGCTTGTGACCAACGATGCGCCGAGTGGCAGCCTCATTTTTGACGACGACGCGACGGCAGAACAAGCCTACACCGTGCACCTGACACATGCGCTCGTGCCGGCGACGCCAGCGACTCCAACCCCGCTAACAGGAGGTGCGGACTACACCAATAACGTTCAAAAGACGATTACAGAGACCATCACATACATCAACGATGATGGCAGCAACGCGCCACAGCCATACGAAGACAGCATCACGTTCACTCGGCAGATCACCGTCGATAAGGTGACCGGGCTGATCGTTGCCAACGGCAAATTCACCACGGACTGGGCGGCAGTTGATAACAAGGCTACCTTCGCAGAAGTGGTGAGCCCACAGCAATTGGGCTACGTGGCTGACAAGTACAACGTGCCTGCCGCAACAGTCACCCAGGATTCTGCCGATATTGAGGAAGTTGTTCATTATCGTTCCGTGCCAAGTGAACTAGAAGGCGGCATCCACGTGAAGACGAAGGTGCAGACCCCGGAACCGTTGAAGGTGGAGCGCAAGGATTACTACAACAACTTGACCCCAGGTGAAGTGGGTGAAGGCATCCACGTGAAGACGAAGGTGCAGACCCCGGAACCGTTGAAGGTGGAGCGCAAGGATTACTACAACAACCTGACTCCAGGCGAAGTTGGTGAAGGCATCCACGTGAAGACGAAGGTGCAAACCCCGGAACCACTGAGCGTGAAGCCAGAGGATTACTACAACAACCTGACCCCGGGTGAAGTCGGTGATGGTGTGCAGGTGAAGACGCAAGTGCCAGATGGCGCGAGCGTAACGCCTGAGGACTACTACAACAACCTGACTCCAGGCGAAGTCGGCGACGGCATCCAGGTGAAGACGAAGGTGCAGACCCCAGAACCGCTGAGCGTGATCCCTGAGGACTACTACAACAACCTGACTCCAGGCGAAGTTGGTGAAGGCATCCACGTGAAGACGAAGGTGCAAACCCCAGAACCGTTGAGCGTGACCCCTGAGGATTACTATAATAACCTGACTCCAGGTGAAGTTGATGAAGGCATCCACGTGAAGACGAAGGTGCAAACCCCAGAACCGCTGAGCGTGACCCCGGAAGACTACTATGACAACCTGACTCCAGGTGAAGTTGGCGAAGGCATCCACGTGAAGACGAAGGTGCAGACCCCAGAACCGTTGAGTGTCACCCCGGAAGACTACTATGACAACCTGACTCCAGGCGAGGTCGATGATGGGGTACAGGTGAAGACGCAAGTGCCAGATGGTGCGAGCGCGACCCCTGAAGACTACGACAACAACCAGACCCCAGCTGGCGATCAGCCGGCTGATCATCAACGGCCACAGTTGCCAAATACAGATGCAGAAACGCCGATTACGGATGTACCGGCAACAGCGACTGTAACTGGTACCGAGACGAATGGCAAGGCAACTGGAACGACCAAGACGACGGTTGTAGTGCCTGGTAACGGCAGTGATGTCCGTACCAAGTTGGCTGATACCAATGCTGGTAGCGGTCGGACCACCTTACCGGAAACAGGTGATGCTCAGGCGAACCACCTTGGCATGGCAGGCGCGTTACTGGCGATGGTTGTCTTAGTTGGCGGCCTGTTCACCACTAAGCGCAAGCGTGGCTAGTGCCGCACAATCACTCAAAAATAACGGCTCACTTTTGACGATTTCGATCGTAAAAGCGGGCCGTTTTTTTGCCGAATCGATGTTTGAGCGTATTTGGTGAAAGTGGTTTGAGTCTGGTGAAAACGCGTGGTAGGCTAGAAATAACTAACGTGCATTCTGGAGGAAACCATGGCAATCGAAGACAACGAGCACCAGTATCATTTTGCCCCATCGCATCACCATCATATGCGGATCCACTGGCATTCATTCGCGCAAGCAGACGAGCCGATCACTCAGGCAAGCCTGACGGCGCGCGCGGCGATTGTTGGCCGAATCGGTTTTATGATGCTCGGCTGTGGCACCGGGGCCTGGCGGGTGCGCGCGGCGATGGACACGGTCGCACGGAGCCTCAAGCTCACTTGTGCGGCCGATGTTGGGCTGACTTCGCTGGAATATACTTGCTTTGAACAAGGTCATCATTACTCGCAGACCCTGAGCTTGTCGGCGAGCGGCGTGAACACGGATAAGTTGACGATCTTGGAAAAATTCGTTGACCGCTTTGCGACAGATTGCCTGACGTTGCCGGCCCACACGATTCACGATCGCCTCGATGCGATCGCGGCCAAGCCGGGCAACTTTTCTGCGTTGCAAGTCGGGTTGGCCTCGGCGCTTGCGTGTGCCGCGTTCATTTTTTTGCTTGGTGGCGGACCGATCGAGATGGTGTGTTGCTTCTTCGGCGCGGGGGTCGGGAATTATATCCGGCGGCTGATGGGGCAACACAAGATGACCGTGATTGCCAGTACCGCCGTGTCGGTGGCTGCGGCGTGCGTGGTGTACCTGGTCGTGTTCCGAGTCTTGGGGCTAGTGATGCCGCTGGCCCGGGCGCATGAAGCCGGGTACATCGGCGCAATGCTGTTCGTGATTCCAGGGTTCCCATTCATCACGAGCGGCTTAGACATCGCTAAGCAAGACATGCGCTCCGGGCTCGAGCGCGGCACGTTTGCGATCATGGTGATTCTGGTGGCAACGCTGACCGGCTGGGTGGTGGCGATGCTGGTGCACCTGCAGCCGCAGAACTTCTTGCCGTTGGGCCTGACCCCAGTGGCATTGGCACTATTGCGCCTGGCGGCCAGCTGGTGTGGCGTGTTCGGGTTCTCGATCATGTTCAATTCGCCGGTCAAAATGTCGGCGATCGCTGGCATCATTGGGGCCTTGGCGAACACCACGCGGCTGGAGCTGGCCGGAGCCGGCATGCCGGCTGCTGCCGCGGCCTTCTTAGGGGCCTTGTTGGCGGGCTTGCTTGCCAGTCCTTTGAACAAACGGCTCGGGTATCCGCGGATCTCGCTGACCGTGCCGGCAATCGTGATCATGGTGCCTGGCTTGTACATGTATCGGGCGATGTTCAATCTGGGCCTCGACAGCTTCGGTGTCGGTGCCAGTTGGATGGTGCGCGCCGTCTTGATGGTCTTGGCCTTGCCACTAGGCCTGGCCGCGGCGCGGATTTTGACAGACAAGAGCTGGCGGCATATCGGCTAGGACACATGGGAAGGGCTGTGGCAAAACGCCACGGCCTTTTCCTATGTCCGAGTATTAGGCTACGGGCTAGTACGGGCGACTTCGGCTGGTATGGTGAATTTGGCGGTGACGATCAATTGGAGTGCCGGGGTCGAAGCGGCAGAGGCGCAGGCTCCCGCGCGCTGAACGCGGTAGCATGTTGAAGCGCGTTGACGAGGCCAAGGTTTTCAATTAAAGTAGACAATAGTTTGGGGGCGGTTACATTATGGAAATTGCGATTATTGGGTGTACCCATGCCGGCACAGCCGCGGCGCAAGCAATCATGGCGGCGTATCCAGAACATCACGTGACGATCTTCGAGCGGCATGATGAGATCAGCTTCTTGGCGTGCGGGGTCGCGTTGTACCTTGATGGGACGGTCAATGACCTGAAGCATCTGCATTATCAGACCCCGCAAGCCTTGCGTGCTCAAGGCGCGACCGTCTGGCTACACCACGATGTGACGCGGGTCGATATCGCCGCGCATCTGATCGCGGCGCGCGATATGGTGTCTGGTAAGCCCCAACAGCTGCACTACGATAAGTTGATCATCGCTACCGGCGCCCGGCACAGTCTGCCACCGATGACTGGGGCGGACCGTTCGCGGGTTTTGTTTTGCAAGGACATGCAAGAAGCCGAAGCCATTCAACAGACGGCGACAGACGCGCAAACCGTTGCTTTGGTCGGTGGGGGTTATGTCGGCGTTGAACTAGCGGAAAGTTATGCGCAAACCGGGCACCTGGTCACGATCTATGAGGCAGGCGACCAGTTGTTGCGCAATTATTTGGATGCCGCAGGTGCGGGGATCGTCATGGCGCGCCTGGCCGATCACGGGGTGGTGGTGAATTTGCGCGACCCGGTGCGCGTCTTCAGCGATGCCCCAGGCCAAATCGGCGTGCGGGCTCGTAGTGGCGAAGCTGCGTTTGACCTTGCCGTCGCAACCACTGGTTTCACGCCGGCGACCGGGTTGGTGGCGACGCAGTTGACGTGTGATCGACACGGTGCTTTGGTATGTGACGAATACGGGCGCACCTCAGACGCAGACGTTTATGCGGCAGGGGACTGCCGGACGAGTCTGATCAATCCGACTGGCGCGACCGGGTATGTGCCACTGGCCAGCGGCGCGATTCACCAAGGCGGCTTGGTGGGCCTGAACGCGTGTGGCGCGGCCCAGCTTGATTACGGCACTCAGGCCACCAGTGCCATCAGTGTGTTTGGGTTGTGTGTGGCGACGACAGGGGTGACCTTGGCGCATGCGCAGCGCGTCGTGGGCTTGCGGCCGCAGGCGGTGACTTTCCGCGGCACCTGGCGTCCGGCGTTTATGCCCAGAACCGCTGCGCTGACCATCACGCTGGTGTATGACCGGTTGACTCGGCGAATTCTGGGCGCGCAACTCTTTTGCGAACACGAGGTCGCCCAAAGCGCCAACGCGCTGTCGATCGCGATTCAAAATAACAATACGATCGATGATTTGGCCGTTGTTGACATGCTATTTTCGCCACATTACAACGAGCCGAATAACTACCTCAATCAGGTGGCGCAACTGGCTGTTGCCCAAGAACGCCCCACCGGCCAACCACCGCGCTTCACGGCGTTAGGCGCTGCGGGGCGCCGATCGTGAGTTTGCCCACAAAATGTAACAGGACCGTCATCAGTTGATTCTGTCGGGGTGGGTATAATCAGCGTAGTGGGGGTAGGCCGATGACAACGATGATTGCGGTGAGCGATATTCACGGACAAATGACGGTATTCTCGCGACTTGATGCTGTTCAGGCGCGTTATCCAGGCGCGATCACGGTGTTTGTTGGGGATTATATCGATGGCCATCAAACCGGCTTTGCAGTGCTAGAAGAGATTCGCCGGCGCTGGCTAGCAGATGCCGAGCATACGGTCGTATTGCGCGGCAATCACGAGCAGATGATGCTGGATTATTTCCGCAACGCGGCCTTAGATAATTGGTTGAATAACGGCGGGAAGGCCACTTTGGCTGAGGCGGTGCGCCAGCATTATGGCCACGCCGCAGGCACCGGCACCAACCGCAAGCTCGTATGCACGGCGTATTCAGGTTTGTTGGCGCTGGTGCGGGAGCTGCCTTTGGAATACCGGTGCGAGCATCTGTGGTTCGTGCATGCCGGGGTGGATCTCACTCGGCCCGAGCAGGCGAGTACGGACACCAAGCTGTGGGCGCGGGAGGCGTATTGGTACGGTGGCCAGGCGGCGCCGATCTTCGCCAGCAATCCGCTGGCCGCAACGATCGTCACTGGCCACACGCCGACCGGATACATCGAAGGCCGCTATCGAGACAATTTCAAGCCGGCGAAGTTGCTGACGCCTGAGTGCCATCCGGTGTTTGCGCTTCGCTATCCCGGAGAGTATGCGCGGGTGTTCATCGACGGCGGCAATCACGGTGGTGATGAGGAACGGCTGGGCAATGTCGTCGTGTTAGACAGTACCTCTGGGGAACTGATTGAGACAATTGAAGATTAGGCTCTCGAAGTACGGGGCTGTGACAAAAGGCGGTTTTGGTACCGACGGATAGCCTAAGCAGACGCTGGGTCCGAACTTTGGACCTAGTGTGGTGCTTCTATCTACTCGGTACCGGCCTTTTGGAACGTAACATCAGCGGAATATTCGGGTACAAAAACAGGGGCTGTGACTTTTGTCACAGCCCCTTTGTTGTCTAGTGATTGGCTAAATCTTACCTATCAAACAATTCAAAGATGAATAATTGTGACGATCTGACCACTTTACTATGTATTTATGTCTAAATGGGTGTACACTAAACTGGAAGTGAGTAGTCACTATCTAATTCTTTGATTTTGGATACGGATTTGAAATTTTGAGGTGAGAGCATGCAAGAAGAAACACTGTATGGTGGCATCGATGTGGGGAGTACAACGGTTAAGCTCGTTGTTATGGATGCTGATCATCACACGCGGTTTGCACGGTATGAACGACATTTTTCTGATGTCAAGGCGGCAAGCAAGCGGGTGCTGGACGAGGCGATTCAAGAGCTTGGCCCGAACACCCACTTGGCCTGCACCATCACAGGGTCTGGCGGCATGGGGTTGGCGAACCTCTTACAACTGAAGTTTGTTCAAGAAGTGATTGCCTGCACCAAGACGGTTGAGGAATTGATTCCACAAACTGATGTTGCCATCGAGTTAGGTGGCGAGGATGCGAAGATCACGTTCTTCGGTGCGTCGCTGGAACAGCGGATGAATGGCTCGTGTGCCGGTGGGACAGGGGCGTTCATCGATCAGATGGCGCTGCTGTTGAACACCGATGCTGACGGGCTCAACGAGCTGGCTAAGGATGCCAAAACGATGTATCCGATCGCCAGCCGGTGTGGGGTGTTTGCCAAGACCGATGTGCAGCCTCTGATCAACGATGGGGCGCACAAAGAGGATATCGCGGCATCGATCTTCCAGGCGGTGGTCAACCAGACGATCTCAGGGTTGGCGGCCGGCCACAAGATTCGTGGCAATGTCGCCTTTTTAGGCGGGCCACTGTACTTCATGGATCAGTTGCGTGCCCGGTTCATCGACACGCTGCACCTCGAACCTGAACAAGTCATTTTCCCAGAAGATCCGCAGCTGTTCGTTGCCAAAGGCGCGGCTTTGTACGCGAATGATCAGCCGCAGACGACGCTGGTGGCCTTAGAAGACAAGCTGGAACACGGCGATGACTCGGGGATGCATCCGGCGCATTCGCTGGAGCCGTTGTTCCAAGATGATGACGAACTCCAAGAATTCCGCAAGCGCCACGCGCTGGCCAAGGTGGAAGACCGCGACCTCGCCAGTTATCGCGGGGTGGCGTTCTTAGGCATCGACGCGGGCTCGACCACGACCAAGGTGGCCTTGATGTCTGATGACAACAAGTTGTTGTACACCTATTACGACAGCAACGATGGTGACCCACTGGAGAAGACTAAACAGATCTTGCGCGACATGCACGCCCATATGCCAGAAGGCGTGACGATCGGCAAGACGGCCGTGACCGGCTATGGGGAGCATCTGATCAAGAATGCCTTGATGGTCGATATCGGCGAAGTCGAAACCGTCGCGCATTACCGCGCGGCCCATTACTTCCAGCCCAACGTTGACTTCATCTTGGACATCGGTGGCCAAGACATGAAGGCGATGACGATCAAGAACGATGCGTTGTCCACGATTCGTCTGAACGAAGCTTGTTCTAGCGGCTGCGGGAGTTTCTTAGAGACCTTCGCCACTGGCTTGAATTACGATATCAAAGACTTCGCCCAGGCCGCATTGCTGGCCAAGCACCCCAGCGATCTCGGGTCGCGGTGCACGGTGTTCATGAACTCCAAGGTCAAGCAGGTGCAAAAAGAAGGCGCCAGCATCGGTGATATCGCCGCAGGGCTTTCTGTCTCCATCATCAAGAACGCCTTATTCAAAGTGATCAAGATGCGCAAGGCCGAAGACATGGGCCATCACATCGTCTGCCAAGGCGGGACGTTTTATAACGAAGCCGTCTTGCGAGCCTTCGAGAAAATCGCCGGCGTTGAGGTCGTGCGGCCGAATATCGCCGGGCTGATGGGGGCGTATGGCGCCGCTTTGATCGCCGAAGATGCGTATGCAGAAGGCGACCAGACGACCTTGTTGTCTGTCGATCAGTTCGACAAGCTGAGCTTCACCAAGGAATACATGCACTGTGGCGGTTGCGAGAATAACTGTGCCTTGACGATCACCGTCTTCAACGATGGGCGCCGCTTCGTCACCGGGAACCGGTGTGAAAAAGGCGAGGCTCGCGGCCTGCGCCAGCACCTCAAGAAGGAAAACGGCAAGATCAATCTGGTTGAAGAGAAGTACAAGTTGTTGTTTTCTTACCGGCCACTGCGCAAGAAGCTTGCGACGCGCGGGACGATCGGGAT
>CAKQZO010000015.1 GCA_934293835.1 uncultured Lacticaseibacillus sp.
GTCTTCTTACTCAAGGCCTATGCCGGCATGGACAGCCTCTTATTCGATGCCTTACCATCAACGACTTCCGGCCTGGTCATCGAGGCGCTCGGCGCCGGCAATCTACCGCCCGAAGCGATTCCGGGCGTGGCGCGGTTGTTGGCCCGCGGGGTCCCAGTCGTGCTGGTTTCACGGTGTTTCAACGGCATCGCCGAAGGGTTTTACGCTTATCCCGGCGGTGGCGCCGAACTCGCCAAGCTAGGGGTGATCTTCTGCCAAGGCCTCAACGGCCAAAAGGCGCGCATCAAACTGATCGTCGGCCTTTCTGCCGGCATGTCAAAGGAGACCCTTGCCCATTATGTCGACAACGCCATCAGCTAAACTTTCACTCACGACCCTTTATCAGGCTCTCGCCCAAAACCTCGGCCCCTCGGGATGGTGGCCGGCGGATTCACCAGAAGAGATCTTGGTGGGCGCCATCCTGGTCCAAAACACCAACTGGCGCAACGTCGATCGTTCTTTGACTAATCTGCGCACCGCCACTGGCTTTACCGCGTCGACATTGGCCGCACTAACCGAAGCTGACTGGCAAACGCTGATCAAGCCCAGTGGCTTCTACCGCAACAAGAGCAAGGCCTTATTCCATCTATTCCACTGGTTGGCCGCAAATCACTTCGCCCTAGACGCGATCGGTGCCCGCGCACCGGCGGACCTGCGCCAACAACTTCTAGAACTTCCGGGCATCGGCGAAGAAACGGCCGATGCCATGCGCCTTTATGTGTTCAAGCAGCCGACCTTTATCGCCGACCACTATGCCAGGCGCCTCTTCGGCTGGCTTCATCAGCCTTTCACCAGTTATCCCCAGCTAGCCAGCCACACACACCTTGTGGATAACTGGACGTTAACGGACGCGCAAGAGTTTCACGGCCTAATCGATAATTTCGGTAAGACCGTCAAGGATCTTCCCGCTTTTCAAGCGAGCTTCCTGGCCGACACCAGCCTCGCGCTCCCTTGAACGTTATCCCCCTGTGTACAACTAAAAAGGCATCATCGTTATCCCCCTGTGAATAACGGTGATGCCTTTTTGGTTGAATGCACTTATCCCCGCACTGCCGTGACGAGATAATAACCACCTGCCAGCCCGATGAAGCCGTAGACGATCCGCGTCATGGTTGCGACGTTCAATCGCGTCACGATGCGGTTGGCAACGAACGTCCCGATCACGGTGCCGATCATGCCCACAAGCACGAACCGAACGTCACTCACATGCAGCACGTGCGTCGCAAAGCGCAGCGCCGTGACATACACGGTATCGATCAGAAAAAAGGTCTGAATGCTGGCCAGATATTCGGCCTTAGATTTTGCCAGCGTGAGAAAATATAGCGCCATCAGCGGGCCACCGATGCCAAACAACCCGTTGAAAAAACCCGAAACGATCATGAACATCACCGCCACGACTGCAGGCAACGGCTTGCTGCCCGCACCGCGACTCATCATGAAATACCCGGCCAAGCCGAGCAGCAGCCCCCCGAGCAAGGCTTTCAACCACTGCACCGGCAAGACCTGCCCCAGATGCACAGACCAAGTGGCGACACTGGCGTACACAAGGAAAGGGAGCCCGACTCGCAGAAAGTGGATATGGTGGCGATACCGCCAAACAAGTGCGATCTCTGCCAACACCATCGTCATCGTGGCCACACCAGCGCTTTGGCCGATTGGAAGCATCGTCGGCAGGAAGATCATCAACATGATCCCCGAGCCAAACCCCGTAACGCCTTGCACGGTGCTCGCCAAAATCGCCGCCAGCAACATTAATAAGATCCAATTCATGAGCGGGGGCGCCAAGTGAGCTCGGCTTCGGCATTCACCACGCCATCTGTGACGATCTGATGGCGGCTGACCAACCCCTCCAGTTGCGCCTGGGCGTGTGGGGTACTGCCGTATGTGACTTCACGGGCATACTTGATCCGCATCTTGGTCAGCTCGTGTTGTTTTAAGAAATCCGCGCCCAGACTGTCTTCCATCCATTCAAAATAATGCACGTTATTTACATGCCCGTTGGCGTCAATGTCAAAATACCGCACACGATAAGGCACATCCACGTCAATCCGGGTGAGCTTGTTCAGCCGCGCAAACCGGCGGACATGGGAGTCAAAAGGCGCTTCAACGCGCGCGACTAACTCAGGGATAATCGGGATAAGCTTGCGGGTCGCCAGATCCATCATTACCCACGCTCCGTGCATCGTCGCCAACCGGTTCCCCTCTGCATCGCGTAGCCAGTAATCGCGATAAGTCATCAGCTTGTTGTAGCTGATCGCCTCGGTTCCAAGCGTAATCGGGGCTTCCACCTTCGGCATCTGCGCAATCTCAAGCTCGTATTGCGTGATCACCCAGCCGACCCCGCGCCCGAGCACTTGGTGCATGCCCACGCCGGCCTTTTCCAGTTGATGTTCAGAACCTGCCAACAGCACGTTCACCAACGTCGCCAAAGACACGGTGTTGTTTTGGGAAGCTAGGAAAAACGGGATCTGATACGGCTCTTCATAAATCATTCCTCGCCCTCCAAGTCATGATAAATATTGTAGACGGCCTGGCGTCTCAACCCATTGGCCTTGGCAACATCACGAATCGCCGTATTGGGCTTGGCGCCAGCGTCGATCCGGGCCTGAACTTGCGCCTTAAGCGGCAAGTCGGAGACCTCTGGTGCCTGCGGCTTGGCCCCTGCGACCATCACAACAAACTCCCCGCGGGCAGAGGTCGCCGCCCATTCCGCCAACTCTTCCAAACTGCCGCGAATGAACTCTTCGTGAAGCTTGGTCAACTCACGCGCCAACACCGCCTGGCGATCACCGAAGCTCTCGGCGATCGTCGTCAGCGTCTTGGCAAGGCGATATGGAGACTCGTAGAAGATCACGGTTTGTTCCTGCTTGGCCAAAGCAAGCAGCGCTTCGCGTTGCAGGCTGGGCTTGCGCGGCAAGAACCCGTAGAACATGAACGGTTGCGGCGCTAATCCAGAGGCGATCAACGCCGTGGTCGCGGCATTGGCCCCAGGCAGCGGGACGACCGGTAGCTCAGCCTGCACGGCCGCAGCAACCAGTTCCTTGCCTGGATCAGAAATCGATGGCATCCCCGCATCAGAAACTTGCGCGATGTTCAGCCCTTGTTCAAGCTTCGCCAACAACTCCGGGATCCGCTGCTGTGTGTTATGCTCGTGAAAAGAAATCTGCTTGGTCGTGATTTCAAAATGATTCAGTAGCTTCTGCGTGTTGCGCGTATCCTCAGCCGCAATCAGGTCTACCTGCCGCAGAATGGCCACGGCCCGCACGGTCATATCATCGAGGTTGCCGATTGGTGTCGGCACGAGGTATAAGGTCCCGGTGTCATGGTGTTCAAAACTGTGTTGATTCTGCATTAATGCTCCCCGTAAATGATGTCTAGACAAAAGGCACACGGCTCATTGTCGATGCGCCGCTGGCCGTACATATATGGGCAAACGTGAAATCCTTCTTCATAAAGGTTCTCTAGGTTCAACTTAGACTTAGAGAGTTCCACGGCACCACTAGACTTGTGGTCGGCATTCTCTTGAAGCTCCTGCAGGTGCTCGCGAAGGTGCCGATTTTCGATTTCTAACTCTGCATTGTTTTCGACGATTGCCGCCATCTGCGCCTTCAACGCGGCGATCTTAGCCAACATCGCCTGGGTCTCCTGCTCGAGTTGCACGAATCCATCATAGAGCTCTTTTTTCTCCATGTGCTCCCCTTCTTACCGATTATTAGATAAGTTTAGTGTACCGATAATCTGCAGCCGTCGCAAGCCGCCAGCACCGGCAAATCCCTCGTGCTAGTCGCAAGTGGCCACCACTTGCCGTAGCATTTTCTCAAAACTGACCATTAAACCAACGATCAGCGCCAATAACACCCAAGGCAGCCAGGCCACAGCCACCCAAGTCGTCGCCAAGCCGAACAACGGGGGGCAAAATGTTGAACCCGCGTAAGCCTCGGCCATCTGCACCCCAATCACTGCCTGTGAGTGTGCGACGCCAAAATTCATCGGCGTACTGTGGATGATCGCCGGATAGATCGGTGCACAGCCGATACCGATAAGCATCAGCCCCGCTAACGCCAGCGTGCTTGCCCCGGGCCACACCATCAACCCCAGCCCGACAAGCACGAAACCACAACCACCGCGAATCAAGTTGCGGTCGCCGAGACGATCGGCCACGATTCCAGAAACCAACCGGCCAACAGTGATTCCCAGGTAATACAAAGACGCAAACATTGCAGCTCGTGCTGGTGATACGCCGCGAGCATTGTGCAGATAGGTCGCCGCCCACAACCCGGTCATCGACTCAAAACCACAATATGCCGCAAACGCCAGCATCACCAATCCCACGCCACGCAGGCGAACCGTCGCCCACAGCGACAACGGCCGCACCTCCTCAGCCACCACTTGTTCACGCTTTTGTGGCCACAATCTTAGCGAGGCCAATAAGATCACGGCCAGCCCCATCTGGATTCCACCAACGATCCGATAACCGCCGGTCCAGTTAAGACCTTGCAACAGGGCCGCACTCATTATGAACGGGCTGATCGACGCCCCGATTCCCCAACAACAATGTAGCCAATTCATCGCCCGCGACGAATAATGCACCGCGGCAAAATTGTTGAGTGCCGCATCAACAGAGCCGGCCCCTAATCCATACGGCACCGCCCACAGACACACCACCCAAAACGCCGGCGCAAACGAAAAACCCAGCAATGCCACCGCCGTCAGCAACACGCTGGCAGCGGTCACCCGGCCCACCCCCAGCCTGCGTGTCAAACGATCAGATACCAGACTCGATACGATCGTACTCCCAGCAATCAATGTTGACACGATACCCGCCGCTCCTCGCGGCACCCCCAACGCCAGATGCATCACCGGCCAACCCGCGCCCAGCAACGAATCTGGTAATCCCAGGCTCACAAACGCCAGATAAATCAGTGCCATCAATAATCCTGCCATATGCCCTCCCTATCCCGTTATCAGCAATTATACCAGCTTCAAAAGAAACCGGTTTCGGCAGAACACAAAAAAATAGCCGTCTTTACACGGCTAATAGTTTCAAAACCAACTGTTCACAGGCAGACTGAAAGGTCACGTTCTGCCGCAAGCGCACTTGCGCGTCTAAGATCGCGGCCAAGCTAGCCACTAGTGCCTTGGCAGACAACTGTGCAAGCTGGGCGACTACTGGCGCTTCACTGAACGCCGCGTCGGTATCGACACGAAAATGTTGATTCATCGCGTCTTCGTACAACAAAGCCAATAAGGCCAACACCTGCGTCTGCTCCGCCAAGCCACTCGCCTTAGGCAAGATGCTGGTCTGGATCGCTACAAACGCGGTGGCATCGTGAGCGACAATCTGCGTGGCGAGGCGCACCACACGATCCACCCGCGCCTGAAAATCGTCGTCAGCAACCAACGCCTGAGCCGCATCGACATCGGCGGTCAGATGTGCCGCCAGCGCCGCGACCTGCGGGGTCACCCCGGCGGCCTCGAGCTGTTCTGCGACCTGAGCGCGCGGCGGAGTCGGGAAATTGATGATCTGGGCACGTGATAAGATCGTCGGCAGCAGTTGATTCTTGGCGGTGGTCGTTAAGATAATGACGGCCCCTGCCACCGGCTCTTCGTAGAATTTCAACAACGAATTGGCCGCGCCCGGAGTCATCTTCTCCGCCTGTTCGATGATGAAAACGCGTGTGGCGCCTTCAACCCCAGACTTAGACAGCTCCGCCTTCAACGCGCGCACGTCATCGACCTTAAGACTGCGTGCCTCGGTCGCCAGATGCACAACATCGGGATGATTATGCGACAAGATGCGGCGACACTCTGCACACTCACCACAAGGGTGGCCATCTTGCACATTCTGGCAGAAAAGGCGAAGCGCGATCCACTCGGCTAACTTGGCCTTACCCGTACCACTTAATCCATTGAAGACATAGGCTTGCCCGAGCCGATCGCCGGCAATCAGCGCCGCAAATTGCCGCACAAGGCTGGGTTGAAGCGTCTCGATTGTCAGCATCAGAAGCGGTGGAAGGACTCGACTGGCATTACAAAGACCGTCGCCCCGCCGACCTGCACCTCGATCGGGTAGGCCATCGCCGAGTCACTCGTCGCATCAAGATTGACCGGTGGGGTCATGAACTGTTCACGCGTCTGCGAAGTTTCTTTGATGATCTGTAACACCTCCGAGACGCGTTCGTCTTCGATCCCAATGATGAACGTCGTATTGCCGGCCTTCAAGAAGCCGCCTGTGGTGGATAGCTTCGTCGCGCGGATGTTGTTGTCGATGAATTCGCTGCTCAGTAAATTGCTGTCTTTATCTTGCACGATTGCCATAATTAACTTCATCGTTAGCCCTCCTTGACTTGCCAGTCGTCTCCTAGTTGTTGCCGAATTAAGCTGAGGCTTTCTGCGACGACCGCACTCAGCGGCTTCGTCGCATCGATCGTCTTGATTCGCTCCGGAGCGCCTTGCGCGAGCCGCAGATACGCCGCGCGGACCCGTTCGTGAAAATCAAGGCGTTCTTGGTCAAGCCGATCATATTGGGTCGCCTTGCGATGCTGCTTGATCCGCGCCAGACCGACTGCCGCCGGCACATCTAGATATATCGTCAACGCCGGTTGCACACCGGCAGTAGCGAACCCGTTCATCGCCAGCACCGCATCTTCGCCGATCTGGCGGCCGGCACCTTGATACGCCACCGACGAATCAACGAAGCGATCACACACGACGACTTGATCGGTAGCCAATGCTGGCAAGACTTTCTCGACCAGATGCTGGCGCCGGCTGGCCGCGTACAACAGCGCTTCGGTCCGAGCGTCCATCTCCACATTGACCGGATCAAGGATCAACTCGCGAATGTGTTCTGAGATGCGCGCGCCACCGGGTTCCCGCGTCAAGATCACCGTTTTTTTACTGTGCGCCTGCAATTGCGGCACCAAGGCCTGCAATACGCTTGTCTTCCCGGCGCCATCCGGCCCTTCGAATGTGATGAATGTCCCTGCCACGGTCTGCCCCTTTTCCTCAACAACCTAATTCTACTGGATCTGTTACCCGAATGCCAAAAAACGTGCAGTCTCCCGCACGCCTCAGTGCTTAGAGATTCGCCTGGTGCAGACGCTCGGAGGCCATCTCTTGCACTAAATCGCCTGACACCTTGCGGACGCGTGCCTCGCGATACAAGAAATCAAACAAGCCTTCTTGCAGTAGCATGCGCGAACGCGAGAGCTCGTCAACTTCCCGGAAGGTCGCCAGCAAAGCGCGCTCCCGCGCCATCTGGTCGCGCACGCGGTACACAGCCGCCATCAACTCGCGATCAGCTTGGGTCTTCAGCTGCGGTTTCTTCTTAAAAAACATGCCTGCCTCCCATCAGATCTCGGTGCGCCCTTCGACAGCCTTCAGCAAGGTCATCTCATCGGCGTATTCGATATCACTGCCGACCGCCAGGCCATGCGCGAGGCGCGTGACCTTGATCTGCGCCGGCTTGATCAACCGGGCAAGGTATTGTGCCGTCGCTTCGCCTTCCGGAGTCGCGTTGGTCGCTACGATCACCTCTTGCACCTGTGTGTTGGCTTGCAGGCGCTTGATCAGGCTCTCGATGTTCAAGTCTTCCGGCCCGCGGCCCTCAATCGGACTCAAAACGCCGTGCAACACGTGATACAAGCCGTGAAATTCGTTCGTGCGATCGATCGACATCACATCTTTAGGTTGTTCGACCACCAAAATCGTCTTTTGATCACGCGTCGGATCCGAACAGATTTCACAAGGATCGGTATCGGTGATGTTGCCACACACAGAACAATAATGGAGTTGGGTCTTTGCCGCCATGAGACTCTTGGCAAAGCCTTCGACATCGTCTTTATCCATGTCGATGGTATAAAAGGCCAGCCGGGTCGCCGTTTTGCCGCCGATCCCGGGCAACTTCATGTAACTATCGATCAATTTTTCGATTGGTGCTGGATATTGCATGTTCGCCCTCTTAACCTGGTTGAGACGGATTACATCCCTAAGCCGCGCGAGTACTTGCCCATCTTCTGTTGCGTCTGCTTGTCGACATCAGCCATCGCCGCATTCACGGCTTCGATCACTAAGTCTTGAAGCATGTCTGGATCGTCTGGGTCGATCGCTTCTGGCTTGATTTGAATATCTTTGAGTTTCTTATCGCCGGTGAACGTCACGGTCACCATGTCACTGGCAGAAGTCGCCGTGAATTCGGTCGCGTTGAGTTCGTCTTGATCTGCGACCATTTGCTTTTGCATCTTCTGCATCTGCTTCATCATGCCTTGCATATTACCCATGCCACCACGCATCATATCTGTTTTCCTCCTCACGCCACATCGGCGTTTGCTAGTCGTCTGTCACATTAATATTAGGTTCTTCACCGAAGAGATCCGTGATCGTCTTGACCACCGGTGGGGTTTGAGGCACCTGCGCTTGGGCATGCGGCGCCCCGTTTTCTGCCAAATAAGCCTTACGCAGCTCTGGCCAGGCCGCTGACTGCACCAAAACGATCTCCGGCTGCTTGCCCGTCAGTCGTTGCAGGCCTGCCTTTAACTCCGCCATCAAGGCCGCATCGTTTTCTGCCCGCTCGACTAGAATATCATAATCGAAGCTGACAATCACGCCATCCGGGCTGGCAGCCACTGGCTCAGAAACCTTCATCATCGCGCGCTTGGTCATCGACAACATGCTCAACAAGTCCGGCCAGATGTCTTTCAAGGCTTCAAGCGCTTGCCGCGTCGCCGCCCCTAAGATCGGATAAATCCGCGCCTTGTTCGGCTGGGCACCGCTACGCTTACGCTTAGGCTTGGATTGTGGCTTAGCGGCCGGTATGCCACCCACCTGCAACTGGCTGACCGTCTGCTGCAGCGTTGCCAGCTGTTCTTGCAACGCGGCAACCGTCGCCGACTCGGCCGCTACAGGTGCCGCGGTCGAATCAGCCACGCTCGGTTGCACCCCTGCCAGCCGCACAGTGGCGACTTCGAGATAGATCGATGGGTGGTTGGTCAGCCGCAACTGGCTTGAAGTTTCGTTCAAGACCGTGATCATCTGCGTCAGTTGCTCCGGCTGCAGCGCTCCTGCCAGGGGCTTGAAGCGCTCATCTACAAGCTCTGCTTCAGTCGCATCCAGCAGTGCTGGTGCCTGCTGAAACACAAGGAGATCGCGGCAATACGCGATCAGATCCTCAACCAGCCGGCCCGCATCTTTGCCTGCCGCCAACAACTGTTCCACCGTCGTCAACGCCTTGGCCACGTCACTCGCTCGAAGGGCCTGCAAATACGCCCCTAACTGTGCAGTAGCAACGCCGCCGGTCACATCCAGCGCGTTTTCGACTGTCACATGATTCTGCCCAAAAGACAACACTTGATCGAGGATCGACAAGGCATCACGCATCCCGCCTTCTGCCGCGTTAGCGATCACCGCCAACGCCCGATCATCATAGGTGATGGCCTTATCAGCCAACACAGTTTTCAAGCGGCCAACGATATCTTCCGCGGTGATCCGGCGAAAATCGAACCGCTGTGTCCGGCTGATGATCGTCGCAGGGATCTTCTGTGGCTCGGTGGTTGCTAAGATGAACACGACATGGGCTGGCGGTTCCTCGAGGGTCTTGAGCAACGCGTTGAACGCCCCGGTCGACAGCATATGGACTTCGTCGATGATGTAGACCTTCACCCGCGCCTGCGTCGGGGCATACTTGGCCTTGTCTCTGATGTCACGAATCTCATCGACCCCGTTGTTACTGGCCGCATCGATCTCGATCACATCGGTCAGCGAACCCGCGGTGATCGCCTGGCACAGATCACAGGTATTGTCAGGCTCGCCGGCTTGTAGATAGCGACAATTCAGCGCCTTGGCCAAGATCTTGGCCACCGATGTCTTCCCGGTACCACGCGGGCCACAAAATAAGTATGCATGACTGGTCTGCCCGGTGGTCAAGGCATTCTTGAGGGTCTGGGTCACCGCATTTTGGCCGATCACATCGGCAAAAGTCTGTGGTCGCCACACGCGATATAAAGCTTGATAACTCACCTGACTCATCCTTTCTCATGCTCTCAATTCTACCATGGATTCCGCGCCGCGCACCATTGAAAAAGGCCACCGAATTCGGTGACCAGTTGATTAACTAAAAAACTTAAGGCACATGCTGAACAGTCCTTAGTGCTGCTTCCTTCCGGACCTGACACGATTCGAAAAGCCACCATTGCCTCAAGGCCTTACGGCAAGATTCATTATACCGCATCCGTTGGCGCTTGACTAGCCCTGCGACGCGCCAATTTGGCCGCCTTACGCTTAGCGCGGATCCCACGGAAAAAGTCCTGCAGCAAGCTCGCCGCCTCCTGTTCATGCACCCCAGAAACAACTGCGACCTGATGGTTGAAACGCGTGTCGGCCAACAAATTACCGAGGCTGCCGGCAACGCCAGCCTTGGGATCCATTGCCCCATAATAGCACGTCCGCACCCGGCTATTGATCATCGCCCCGGCGCACATCGGACACGGCTCTAGCGTCACATACAGATCACAATCTTCCAATCGCCAAGAGCCGATCGTCATACACGCTTCTTGAATCGCCAATATCTCAGCATGCAGGGTGCTATCTTGGCTGTGTTCGCGCAAATTATGGCCGCGCCCAATAATGCGTCCGTTCAAGACGACGACCGCCCCAATCGGCACCTCACCGATTCGCGCCGCATCTTCGGCTTCTTGCAATGCGGCCAACATATAATCCGCCATCGAATTCCCCCGTTCTTCCCGTGGCAAACGTGCTACACTGTGTGTAAGCGGTTTAGTCAAAGGAGGCCATCATGTCATTACTATCTGTGCTCGAACAATATTTTACAGTGTATCACACCCCACCTTTTCCCGCCGACGCGATTGCGCTGAGCGTGGACGGCAAACCGCTCGCCCTCAAAGGCGACCTCACGCCTCGTGAAAAGGCACTGCTAAGCACACTGATGCCGCGACCAACCAGCCACAACCCTTGGGCCCGCTTTCTAGCGGGTGAAACCGAAGCCCCAACCACAGGGGTGGTCAGATTGATCCAACTTATCACCGCGACTCCACCTGAACATCCACGGCTGTGGCTAGAAGCACTGACGAGTCTGTTTGCCGTCCCGGTGACCGGCTTTTGGCTGACCGCCACTCATGCGGTGGTCGTCGAACCTCAGTCCACCACCCCAGCCACAGAAGTCGAACTGTTGAGCATATTGAACACACTGGACAACGATTTTGACACCAAAACACGCAGCTACTGCGGTCAATTCTGGCCAACATCATCGCAACTGCCGGCGATTTTTCAAGAAGAACAGGCCCTTGCCGGTGATGCAGACGCGCGCTACGCCAGCCTCGCGACCGCGGCTCTGGGCTTCTACACCCGAGATGCCCGCGCCCACTCCCCCCTCTTGACCGCTTTGCGCACGGCCATCAACGTAGACCCCGAGATGCGCCCGGTCATCACCAGTCTGTACGAGCATCTCGGTAATCTCACCGCCACCGCCAAGGCCCTTTATATTCACCGCAACACCCTACAGTATCGCCTCGATAAATTTCAACAAGCAACCGGCTTTGCGCTGCGCCAGATGGATGACCTCGTCTTATGTGCGCTGGTTACTCAAGACAGCTAAGCGTTGGCCTTTTGCGCGCGGAGAATGTAATAGCCTTTGTCTTTTTTGACCACCTCAGCGTTACCGAAAGTCGCGGCCATCAGCTTCTTTGCCGAAGGCGCCCCTTGCTTTTTTTGCAAAACAGCATACAACTGACCGCCGGCATTGAGGTGCGCAAACGCCCCGCTCAAGATACCACTGACGATGTCTTTGCCCGCGCGGATCGGGGGATTGGTGACGATCGTATCGAAGGTGCCTTCAATCTCCTCATAAACTGATGACGTGAGCACCGTAACGTTCGTGATCGCGTTAGCCTCTGCGTTGCGTCGTGCCAACGCGAGCGCCCGCTCGTTCACATCAGACATGGTCACCGCCAGATCTGGGTTGGCCTTGGCCAGGCTAAGGCCGATCGGACCCCAGCCACAGCCAACGTCTAACAACCGCCCTTGTGGCGCTGCGGTTGCAACTTCCGCGATCAATACCCGACTGCCGTAATCAACGGTGTGTTTAGAAAACACGCCGTTGTCTGAGGTGAAGTGCAGGTTATGTCCAGCTAAGGTGAAATCAAAACTGTGTTCATCGTGTGCAAGGTCTGGATCGTTGGTAAAATATTGATTCATGATTTTCCCCTCGTAAAAAAGGCGGAACGCCTAAGCGTTCCGCCTTTTTTGCCTTACCTAGAATTACTTCAAGGTAACGGTTGCGCCAACGGCTTCAAGTTGTTCCTTGAGCTTGTTAGCTTCTTCTTCGTTAACGTCTTCCTTGATAGCGGAAGGAGCGTTGTCAACGAGACCCTTAGCATCCTTCAAGCCAAGGCCGGTGATAGAACGAACTTCCTTGATAACCTTGACCTTTTCTTGGCCAACTTCGGAAAGTTCAACGGTGAAGGAATCCTTAGCGGCAGCAGCGTCGCCACCAGCTGCACCGGCAGCTGCAACAGGGGCAGCTGCGGTAACGCCGAATTCTTCTTCAATTGCCTTAACTAAGTCGTTCAGTTCAAGGATGGAAGCTTCTTTGATCTGATCGATGATCGCTTGTGTATCTAAAGCCATGATTGTTTCCTCCAATTTTTTGGGTTTATGCAGCTAAGCTGCGGTGATTATGCGGCTGGTTCGTCCTTGCTCTCGGCAACGGCCTTGACGGCGTATGCCACGTTGCGGACAGGGGCCTGAAGGACAGACAACAGCATGGACAGCATGCCGTCGCGGTCTGGCAGCTTGGACAGAGCTAGGATCTGTTCGAGCGTTGCGACCTTGCCTTCGATGAAGCCACCCTTGATTTCAAGTGCGTCGAACTGGTCGGCGAACTTGGCCATGATGCGGGCAGGTGCTACGGCGTCTTCGTCGGAGAAGGCGATAGCAGTAGGGCCCTTGAAGATATCGTCGAGGCCTTCATAGCCCGAGATGTCTGCAGCACGACGCAGGTAGGTGTTCTTGAGAACTTCCATCTTGACACCGGCATCACGCAATTCTTTACGAAGAACGGTCACCTCATCAACGGTCAAGCCACGGTAGTTCACAACAACAGCGCTGGTTGCGGCCTCGAACTGCTTGACAATCTTGTCAACAGCTGCGGCCTTCTGTGCGATAATTGCTTCACTCATTTGATTCACCTCCTACAGTTTGGTTGAAGTTTTTAAATATAAAAAAACTCCATGTCTACCAAGACATAGAGGTATCTAACGTTACCGATACCACCTCGGCAGGATATTAAGGCTTGCGCCACCTGAGTCTTAGGCAGAGTGAATTAACACAAGGAGTAGCATATCATCTGTGCATGGGTTCGTCAACTCCTATTTTGCCGACGTTCCCCGATCCAATCATTACCTCAGACAAAAAAACACCATCGAGGCGTTCTCGATGGTGTCTTCGCCTTAATCAAAGATTAGAAGGCTTGGGTGTCGACATGCACACCAGGACCGAAAGTCGAGGTGAGTGTCAGACTCTTGATATATTGACCCTTGGTCGATGCAGGGCGCGCCTTGGTGATCACGTCGTTCATCGCCTTGAAGTTCTCGGTAAGCTTTTCTTCAGAGAAGGAAACCTTGCCGATTGGGGCGTGCACGATACCGGCCTTGTCGGCACGGTAGGCCACTTGACCTGCCTTGATATCGTTAACCGCCTTGGTCACATCCATCGTAACCGTACCGGTCTTCGGGTTAGGCATCAAGCCCTTAGGACCAAGGACACGGCCCAAACGACCAACCTTAGCCATCATCGGTGGCGTTGCGACCGCAACGTCAAAGTCCAACCAGCCGTCTTGGATCTTTTGCACCAAGTCATCGCCGCCGACAAAGTCAGCGCCGGCTTCTTCAGCCTGCTTAGCCTGAGGGCCTTCGGCGAAGACGATAACGGTTTGGCTACGGCCAGTCCCGTTAGGAAGCACAACGGCCCCACGGATTTGTTGGTCAGCTTGCTTAACATCAATGTTTAAGTTGTAAGCAACTTCAACAGTTGCATCAAACTTAGCGAAGTCGATTTCCTTAACTAAAGCCACAGCCTCTTCTGGGGTGTATGCCTTGGTTGCGTCTACCTTCTTCGTTGCTTCAAGAAACTTCTTTGCTTTTTTAGCCATTTTGGGAATTTTCCTCCTTGCAAATGTGGTCAGCGGGCCAAAGCCCTTCCACTTGATTCACTCGGCTTTCGCCAAGGATCCGGACAACTCTTAGCCTTCGACAACGAAGCCCATGGAACGAGCGGTCCCTTCAACCATGCGCATAGCAGCTTCAACGTCTGCAGCGTTAAGGTCTTGCATCTTCGTTTCGGCGATCTGACGAACTTGATCCTTGGTCACAGTAGCGACCTTCTTGGTGTTTGGTTCGCCAGAACCGTGTTCAACGCCAGCGGCTTTCTTAAGCAAGATAGCAGCCGGAGGGGTCTTGGTAACGAAGTCGAAGGAACGATCTTCGTACACAGTGATCACAACAGGGATAAGCATGCCAGCCTGATCAGCCGTGCGTGCGTTGAAATCCTTGGTGAAGCCCATGATGTTGATCCCGGCCTGCCCTAAAGCAGGACCTACTGGAGGAGCTGGAGTTGCCTTCCCCGCAGGGATCTGGAGTTTAACGATGTTTGCTACTTTTTTAGCCACGAAACATAACCTCCTTAAGTCCGTGATGTGGTGATGATGGCCAAGCTTATTTTGGCCTCCCACGCGTATGTCAAAACATACCAGAATAGATTAGCATGGTGCGCACGTTTTTGCAAGGAAAATCATCCAGGCAACTGCTAGGCGGTCGTTGCCCGACGACCACAAGCCACCCTGCCCAGTCATCTCGGGTTGGCTTTGTTCAGGGCCTATCACAAGCAAGAACCCCGCCCCACGATTCGGCCTTGAATCGTGGGGCGGGGTCCTTGGCGTTAGCCGGCAAACATGATCACTAAAACTTTCTATCTATAATAGAACTACGCCTTATCGACCTGTTCGTAGTCAAGTTCCGCGGCCGTTTCACGATCAAACATCGTGATTGCCACCCGCAACTTCTGCTTCTCTTTGTCATTGGCTGTGACCTTGCCTTCCATTCCGGCAAAGGCACCGTCAATGATTGTCACGGTTTCACCGAGATCGAAGTCCACATTGGCCGTCTTGCGTGCGCTCATCCCCAAGGAATGCAGGATCGAGGCGATTTCTTCTGGTTCCAGTGGTGCCGGCTTAGACCCTGCCCCGTGAGAGCCAACGAAGCCCGTCACGCCTGGCGTGTTCCGCACCACGAACCAAGACTCATCGGTCATCACCATCTCAACCAGCACATAGCCGGGGAACGTTTTTTCCATGACCTGTTTGGCCTTACCGTTCTTGGTTTGCGTTTCTTCTTCTTCAGGAACGATCACCCGGAAGATGAAGTCATCCATGCCCATTGATGAAGCCCGAGATTCGAGGTTCGTTCTCACCTTGTTCTCGTAACCGGAGTAAGTATGCAACACGTACCATTGCTTTTCTGCTGATTCTACCATGATAGGCTCCTTTTAATGTCTTTACCAAAATAAAAAAACCGTCCATTACGGGCACGGTTTTTTCGCTAGAACTCATTATATCAAAATCACGATCAAAAGACAAACGCGTTCAGGATCAGCAAGATGATCCAGTCGGCGACGGCGAAATAAATCGCAAACAACAGGGA
Source organism: uncultured Lacticaseibacillus sp. (assembly GCA_934293835.1). Lineage (GTDB taxonomy): Bacteria > Bacillota > Bacilli > Lactobacillales > Lactobacillaceae > Lacticaseibacillus. The sequence goes on from CAKQZO010000015.1 coordinate 15,747, forward strand.
GGTCATAATGACCGTCGACGTATCACGCCGTGTTTCACGGGCATTCGGCCAAGTGACGGCCTTCATCTCTTGAATGACACTCTTGATAAACTTCATGACTGCTTCCTCCCTTACAACACTTATTTGGTTTCGCGATGTTCAGTGACTTTTTGACAATATTTACAGAATTTATTTAACGTGAGGCGCTCTGTGCGGTGCTTGTTCTCCGGCACAAAGTAGTTCCGCCGCCCGCATACAGAGCAGGCCATGGCGACTTTTTTAACAGACATAGGTGAATTCCTCCAGTCACACTACAATGTATCAAAAAAACAAGCCGCCCGCAAGCAGGAGCATCACGACCTCTGCCGCAGCCGTCAGCAACAGCGTCTTGATCGCCAGATTGAACGTCTCAGCCTTGCTTTGCTTCTGCAAAAATCCGTGCGTGTTGCGCACCACCAGCGGCCACAACAACCACACGGCGATGGTCGGCCAAGGTAGCAAGCGCAATAACACCGCCAAGCCGATCATGGCATACGCGGCGCGTGGCAGCCACGGATAAACCGCCAACGCCCGCTTTTTACCCAGATAATAAGGTAAGGTGAAGCGCTGATTGCGTTCGTCTTGGGCCAGATCACAGATGTTATCGGCAAACATCACGGTGCCATCTAAGATCACGATCGGCAACGCCACGAGCAACAACTCCAGGCACATGCGCAAGTCGATGCCGAACCGAAAGGCCCCGCCAAGCACGGCTAACGTCACCGGTCGCGGTTGAACGTTGACAAACACTGCGATGAAGATGGTGCCAAACCCTTCGCACAATCCCGCCAATACTTCACCACTGGGAATCCGTGACAACGGCACCGGCCCGAAGGTGTAAAAAATCGCCACAAAGATCGCCGCACCACCGATCATCAAGAGGCTCAGATTCGTGCGGGCCACCAACCACAGACCGCAACCACACGCCAAGGCCAAAAAGGCTAACATCAGCGCTAAGATTCGCCGTGGGGACAAGCGCTCCCGGCCAATGATGTTTTGAGTGGCCCGATACTTGGCATCCTTGGCTTTGTAGAAATCTTGGACGTTGTTGAAACCGGTGACGAACAAGGCGATGCTCATCTGCCCGACGAAATACACCACGGTATTGCCCCAGTTCAACTGCTGATAATGCACCCAAGCATAACTCACCCCAAACAAAAACGGCAATAAGCTAGCCGCCTTGGCGGGCAACCGGATCAGCTCCCAAAAAAGGGGCCAGGTCAGCTTCTGATAAGTCGTCACGCCGGCCACCGCCAATCGATCAACAGCCCCACGATCAAGGCGCCATTGGCGAGCACCAAATTCGCGATCGCCGTTGGAAACGTCTCGGCCTTCACCTGCTTTGCCATGAATCGGCGCGTGTTGCGCACCACCCCGGGTAACGCCACGAACGCGACCAATAGCGGCCAGCGCATCAACCCCAGAACCACCGCCATCACGAGCGCCAAGAGCCCACAATATGCTAGCCCGGCATACAACCCAAGGGCGTGTTGAAGCCCCAGATACATCGGTAGCGTTGTGCGGTGATTGGCGATATCTTCATCCAGATCCGACAAGTTATTGGCCAGCATCACATTGGCGATCGTCGCCATCGGTGTGACGCACACCAATCCCAGCGCGACAAGCGCCACCCAGTTGCCTGAGACATACAGTTGGGGCCAAGCCCATTGCACAGTCAAAAAGTGACTGCCCTGAACGTTGACGAACACGGCAATAAAAGGAATCCCTAAGCCCATCGTGACCCCGGAGAACACTTCCCCCAGAGGCAGGCGCGACAGCGGCAAGGGCCCGAAGGTGTAGAAAATGCCAATTACAAAACACGCCCCACCGATTAGAAGCAGAATCCACTGCGTTCGCCACACCAACACCAAGCCGAGAATACTGGCGACAAACAACATCGCGACGATCATCGCGGCCACCTTGCGCGGCGCGAGTCCTGCCTTAGAGATGATGTTGGTTTCTTGCAGATAGCGCTGACTGCGAGCTTTGTGGTAATCCATCAGGTTGTTGATGGCGGTAGTCGCCATATCGACAAGCAGCGTTGCAACGGCAAACAGTAATGTGTTCAGCTTATCGATCTGGCCGAAATACACCACGGCAAACAGCACGCCGATCACCAACGGCAATAGGCTCGCAAGCTTCGTCCGAATCTCAACCAATTCAAGAAAATTCGCCATTACGGTAGCTCCGCCAGCTTGTAGCCAGAACCCTTGAGCAACTTGAAGTCTTTCTTCAGACCACTAGAGACATAAACATGTTTGTCTTTGGTAATGAAGATCGCCTCCGCATAACCCGTTTTTTCGATGAAGGCCATCCCGGCCTTTAAGCCTTTGTCGAACGTCGCCGTCGATAGCGCGTCGCCGTCGACTGACTTCTTCGTGATGATCGAGACGCCCATCAGATTGTTATCAAACGGATAGCCGGTCTTCGGGTTCATCAAATGGGAATAAGTATGCCCATCAACCACCAGCTTACGCTCGTAGATGCCACTGGTGACCACGGTCATATTGCTGGCAGGCACCGTGCCGATCGCCGTTCCCCGCGCCTCTTTCGGGTCTTGAATACCGACGTTCCAGTCTGCGTTTTTCTGTTTCGGGCTATGACCGAGCACATAAATGTTCCCACCCAAGTCAACAATGGCCGTCGACACGTGGTCTTTTTTCAAGACCTTGATGACTTCATCGGCGATGAAACCTTTCGCGATTCCGCCGAGGTCGAGTGCCATCCCCGACCGCTTCAAGTAGACGGTCTGCTTGTTATCGTTCAACAGCACATCTTTATAATTGACCAGTGGCAATTTGGCATCGATCTCGGCTTGACTCGGCTTGCGCGCATCAGGAAAGCCGATGTGCCACAGGCTTGTGATCGGACCGATTGCGAGGTCAAAAGCGCCTTGCGACTTCTCGCTATAATTCTTGGCATATTTGACCATTCGGTAGATTGCCGGGGTCACCTTGACCGCACGCTTACCCGCCTGCGCGTTGACAGCATCGACCTCCGACCCTTTTTGGTTGACGGTCGTCTCGCGAGCCAGAGTCTTGATCCGCGCAAATGCGTCATCAAGCGCGGCCTGCTTGCCTTTATCGTATACCCGCAGCGTCACAACCGTCCCCATCAAAAACTGTGTGTCTTCATACGGCGATTTAACCAGCACCGGCGCCTTCTTAGCGGCTTGTTGTTGTTGCTGACCACAAGCGGCCAGCGACGTGATCGCCAGCAAAAGCGCGATCAACCCTAATCCGATCTTCTTCATGACATATTGTCCTTCCACCCTGAATAGTTTCAGTATACAGGCCAACAACGAAAACGGGTAGCATCCGCTTGGGGATACTACCCGTTTGACGCCTGATACTTCGCGATAAGTGATTATTCTTCGTAAACGATGTTATCGACGGTGATCGTCTTGGTGTTGCCGGCCTGAGCCGCGTTGATCAGCTGTTCAGCATAGCTAATGAAGGCAGTCGAGCTGCTGGTTGCACCCGAAACCACATCGACTTCTGCAGGGGTCTGCTTCTTAACCAGCGCTTCGTTAAGCGCCTTGGTGTATTCCACTGGGCCAACCTTGTTGACCTTCTTCATGCTCTTTTCGTAGTCAGCATCTTTGGTCTTGGACTTGCCGTTCTTGTCAACGTTATCGTAGTTAGACGCGGTGATCTTGCCATCCTTGACCGTGATTGAGAACGTTACCCGATAACCATGGGAGTAGTTCTTTTCGTTGAGTGTGTAAGTGCCGTCCTTCAGCTTGTCGGTGTTGTGAATCTGAATCGTTGCCGTGTTGCCTGCTTGAGCCGCCTGAACCAGTTGTGCAGCATAGTTCTTGAAGGTCCAAGAAGATTCAGTTGCCCCACTGACGACATCGATCGCGGCGGTGTTCGCTCCATTTTGCTTGAACGAACTATTCAATTCAGGAATGTATTCCTTAGGCCCAGTCTTGGTGACCTTCTTCATGCTCTTTTCATAATCGGCATCTTTGGTCTTAGACTTGCCATCTTTGTTGACATAGTCATAAGCGGTCTTGGTGATCTTGCCGTTTGCCACGGTCATGCTCATCTGCACCTTGTACCCATGAGAATAGCCAAGTTCATCCAACTTATAGGTCCCGTCTTTTAAGGCGCCGCCAGCAACTTGCTTGGCAGAGGAGGAAGACTTCTTCACAACCTTAGAACTAGAAGCCTTCGAACTCGAAGAGTCCTTCTTGCTGGAAGAGCTGCTCCCACACGCAGCCAAGGTTAATGCGGATAATGCGATCACAGAAACACTAGTCAATGTCTTTGCTAATTTCATAGTCTTATACCCCTTTTTGAGATCATGCCCATATTTTGTGTTATCTTTCACACAAAATAAGTGTACTCAGGCATTGTGTAAAAATCAACAAAAACACAAAAATTTCAGCGCTTTCACATTTTTAACCGGCTTGGTTGATGACGGCACTTAATACCATGCGGGAAACCATTTTCCAAGGTTTTTTGCGGTTGCATTAGTAGTTGTGTGAAATAATGGACAAACCAATTGGATAAAAGGTATAATGAGCCCTGTACTTGGGAATTATTCACTAAGAATTCATAGAGGAGTGTTATTGCCATGGCGCAAAAAAATATCGTCGTCATCGGCGCCGGATTTGCAGGGGTATATGCAACCAAACGGCTAGCCAAAAAATTCAAACACGACCAAGATGTCACCATCACCTTGATCGATAAACATTCATATTTCACCTATATGACCGAGCTTCACGAAATCGCCGCTAATCGCGTCGATCAAAATGCAATTCAATACGACTTACAGCGATTGTTCTGTCGGCGCAAGAACGTCAAGTTAGTCACCGATGAAGTGACCACCATCGATCGCGAAAAGCAGCTGGTCAAGACCAAGCATGGCGCCTATCCGTATGATTATGTCATGCTCGGCATTGGCTCAGAGCCCAACGACTTCGGCACCCCAGGGGTCCAGAGTCACGGCTTCACATTAGGGTCTTGGGAACAGGCCATCGCGCTCAAAGAACACGTTGCAGACGTTGTCGCCCGCGGTGCCGTGGAACACGATCCT
>CAKQZO010000016.1 GCA_934293835.1 uncultured Lacticaseibacillus sp.
GGCGCGCAGAGCCGGTCGGTTCCAGGCGCCCGTGCTCCCACGCCGCGACCGTCTTCGGCGCCACCCCCAGCAGCCGCGCCAACACGCGCTGCGTCACGTCTAGTTGTTGGCGAATGGCCTTGATTGCGGCCGCATCATACATCGGCGGCGTGGCGATCACAACGACATGGGTCACCGATTGAGACACATCACCTGCGGCCGATGCTTCTGAGTCACCCAAGATCTGGCTATTTTCAATCATCAAAACCATCCTCTCACAATTGCATTGCGCCAACCATCATCCGCCGTCTGCCACTAGCATAGCCGATGATGGTTACCAGGCGCAACTGATTTGTGTTGGCGACAAAAAAGGCCGCCAATGGCGACCTTCGGGGTAAGGGTTGGCCGCGCTTTGGGGAAGCGCGGCGATTTCACTTTGGAGGAGTGAAAATGAAAAAATTGGGGTTGGGGTGCAAAATAAGCGGGTAACTTATTTCACATTCTTATCGTAACAATCAGTTGTGAAGAAAGTGTGAACGGATTCTTAAGGATTACTCAAGCGCGCCACTCGGGCCGCCTGGGTGCTGAACACCGCGTTGACGATCAGCAACACCCCGATCAGCGCAACGAACAATACATGATAACTGGTTGCATCGATCAACAGCGCCCCCATCAGCGGCCCCACTGCCCGCCCGGCAGAGGCCAGCATCTGCACAACCGCCTGATAGCGTCCGCGTGCATTGGTTGGCGAGAAAAGATCGACATAGGTCGACACCGCTGGCAAGGCCAAGACCTCCCCGACGGTCAACACCGCCATTGCCATCATGAACTGCCAATACTGATGCGCCACCAATAGGATGCCGAAGCTGACCGCAAACAGCGAAAATCCCGTGGTCAACCGCGCCCTGATGTGGCGATTAAGCCAGTCATCGAAGACGGTCAACACCGGCTGGAAGCAGACAATCAACACGGCGTTCAAGGTCCACAACAGACTATAATTGCGCACCGTCAGCGACAGCGACAACATGAACGCGGAGATGTTACTTTGCCATTGCTCATACGCCACCCAAGTCACAAACAGCATCACCAAAAGCCAAATCACGTTAGGCCGTTTTGCCGGCCGACCAGAGCCGCTCGCCGCCGTCTGCGGACGCACCGGCTTGTCGACGTTGAAATATCGCCAAACCACAATTAAGAAAAGCGTGAATAAAGCGCAAGCCAAGATGAAGATGTAGGTGATACCAAGTGGCAAGACGAAGCCGACGATCAATGTCCCGATCACTAGCCCCAAGTTGGCCGTGAAATATAAGACATTAAAAATATACGACGGCTTGCGGCTAGTTGCCAGCGTGGCATAAGCATTCACGCCGGTTGCCACCACGCCGTTCCCTAATCCCAACAAGACCAATAATAAAGGATAGGCCGGCCAACCGTGCCAAAAGATCAGGCTCAGCGTCGCCACCACGTTGATGGTGATCCCGACCAGCATCGTCGGATACGGTCGCCACCGATCAAACAAGCGGCCCCCAAAATAATTGCCGACCATCGTAGCCAGCGAGTTAATGAACAAAACGATCCCCGACACCGTTAACGATTCATGCAGATACTCGTGCATGTAGATCGTCGTCAACGGCCAGATGAAGCTGATCCCCGTGTTGGTGATCAGACTGCCTAAAAACAGCCACCGTAGCTGTAACTGTTGCCGATGCATGCGATCCCTCCAATGCTTTTTGTCATACCTTCATCTTAGCGAAGCCGACCGCAACTGAATACGATAATGGGCAAATTCTCATCACAGGGGACGCCATGCTCATTGAATGGAAAGTTTATTTTTAACGTAATGCGCTCGCAACCGTTTCCCATCACGCGCTGGTGCGGTAAACTGGAGGTATCAGCAACTAATCGAGAGGTGTTTTCCGATGACAGTAAAATCTAGCTTGAACTATCAACAAACTTTTTTTAACGATTTCGGTGCCGCCTGGGACAAGCATTCGACCTATCGCTTGTACCAAGGCATCGACAAAACCGCGACTAACCTGCGCCTAGAGCTCAATGAGACGCCTGGGTACATCTTGGCGTATGACAAAGACGCCCAAGAAGAGTTACGAGGATTCTTGCAGAAGGCCTTCGTGACCTTCTTGCGTGAACACATCCCCTTCTTTGAGGTGGCCGATGACGGCCGTGTCTTCTTTGGTGATTGGTATCACCGCCGCGAGTTTGGCCAACTGAGCGTCTTCACCCGCACCATCGACCAAGTAACGAGCGAAGAACGCAACATTTTGCCTCAGCTCGTCGCCTTCGCCGAGGATCCAGATCACTATCTGGACAACCAACTAGAGGCGTTGCGCAAGGATATCTACCGCCAGGTCAACGATCTACATAACCAACTCGAAGCGGCCAGTGTCGAGGAACCAGCGCAACCGACACGCACGGCTTCAACCACCGGCGGCTCCTTCCGCGGCTTGTTGAAAAACTTCATCGATCCTGATGACGCAGACGACGAAGCAAACGCCCCAACCCCGGCGCCGAAGCGCCACACACCCGTGCCGTCCAACTTAAAACAACGCTTCGACGAAGCCAAAGCCGCCGCCGATGACGAATTCGATGCCAAAAAGCGGACGATGCAAGTTTCCGCCGCCATCACGCGCTACGAATACCAAGCCGTCATCAGCACGTATAGCTCAATCACCCAATTCGAGAACATTCTCGCCAACCTAAAGTCCGACTTCATGCGGGCCCTTGAAGCGAAGGAGGATAAACACAATGCTTAATTACTCAGATCATCGCCTGCAAGGAATCGCCACCACCCATTTGACGGCCAAAGAAGCCCGCATCAAGATCACCGAAAGCTACGCGGAAGCGTTCACTAAGCGGCAGAACTCCGCGATTTGGGCGCAAAATGAACAGGCCCTCGGGAGCCTGACGCTGAGCTACACGGCGCTGTTAGCAGACAAATTGCAAGAAGCCTTGATTGCTTTGCCCAATCTCCATCCCGCCTTCGCTGAGCGGCTCTGGTTCGCCCCTGAGATCAGAACTTCCGGCCACAGCCAGATCACAGTATATCTGGCCACCGACACGGATAACCTGCCACTTCTGGTGATCGATTCGCCGCTGCTCGACAAAGCCACCCTTTTGGCGCGCAACCTGCCGACGCTGCTACAAGTCACCGCCAAAGATGACAGTCAGGTTCAATTCGACGAGTCCCAGCTCGAGGCCTTGTCGGTATTCATCAAGGGACTGTATGCGGCCGATTACGCCTTCAAGACGGTCGACGAAACCGTCTTGCAACCGGTTGAGGCCTTGACCTTCAAGACGAAATACGATAATTCGACGACCTTATCCACCAGCGTCCATGTCGATCAGGCTGGCGACCTCAGCATCAGCCGCGAGCTCGGCGGGGCTCAGCCAATCAGCTTCCACGTCAAAGACGACGCTGGCCACGACTGGCTGGACCTGGGAACCGACAGTCAAGATGGCGACACCTTCACCTGGGCGTCGACGACGATTCCAGAAGAGCTTGTCGGCCACGCCTTGACCCTTGAAGTCACCATTCATGCTGGAGAAATCGCACCAGCGTTAGACGAATTATTCGTCATCGCCTCTAACCACGCGATCTTGATGCGTCAAGGTCAAAGCGCCGGTAGCTACGAGCTCGCCTTGCCGAATCACGAAACCTTAAGCGTCGTATCGAACAGCGACGGCGACACAATCACCTTGCACTATCCACAACCTGATGTGCAGATCCTTGAGCTGAACCACCAGTACCCCTTCCTCGGCGAGTGGCTGAAAGCCGTTTTGCCTCAAAAGCGGGCGTTCAATTGAAATAATGATGAATTACTAGTATTATGATGAGTAATCCATTAGAAAAAGAGGTTTTGTCCTTATGGCGAATGAATTTCCGCAAGTTTCAACGATCGCAGGCGTCGACTCAGACGGTTCTGCCGGCGCCGAAGCCGATCTCCACAGCTTTTTCATGCGGGGAACGTATGGCACCCTGATCCTGACCTCCGCCGTTGCCGGCAACTCATACGGGATCCACGACAGCGTCATCATGCCGGAAGCCTTCATTGACCATCAGTTCGATGACCTCGCCGCAGATCTGCATATCCGCGCGGCCAAGACGGGGATGCTCGCCAATTCGAGCGTCATCCGCACCGTCGTCAAGAACCTGAAGAAATACGATTTCGGTCCGCTTGTTCTTGATCCGGTGATCTCGACCAAACACGGCAACATGTTGCTTGAAACAGAGGCGTTCGAGACCCTCAAGGCCGAGCTGATCCCGATGGCCTTCATCATCACCCCGAACTTCTACGAGGCGGAGCACCTCACCGGCCTCAAGCTCGACGATGATGCGACCATCAAAGAAGCCGCACGCCAAATCCACGCGATGGGCGCCAAGAACGTGATGATCAAAGGGCGGCACGACTCCGATGATCAGACCACCGTCCGCGATTATGTGTTGTTAGCAGACGGGAAGGCCTTCTGGCTTGAAGGTCCCTACTTTCCGACGACCCGCAAGAACGGTACCGGTGACAGTCTTAGCGCGGTCATCACCGCCGAGCTCGCCAAGGGCCAAGACATTGAAGCCGCGATTCGCATCGCTAAGGCCTTCGTCGACAACGCGATCGCCAACGAGATTGCCGTCGGCCACAAGTTCGGGCCAATCAACCACTGGGCCAACCAGCTGACCCCACCGCAACAAGCCTAAAAGGCAATGGAAATAGGGGCTGTGACAAAAGTCACAGCCCCGGTTTTTGTACCCAAATATTCCGCTGATGTTACGTTCCAAAAGGCCCCCTTTTTGATGCATTCAGTGGCGGCGCAAGGCGTTGGCGACTTCCATAATCGCCATGACCAGCATCATCGCGCCGGTGACGCGGAATAACAACAACACCGCATGAAACGGATTGAAGACCAAAATCGCCCCGGCGACGATGATCACGATACCATAGACGATCTGTGGCACGACACTGACATTGACATAGCGCCGATCCGCCTTGGCGCTGGTGATCTTATTGATTCCCAAAAAAATCACCACGATTCCCAACAGCGCCGGCAACATGCTGAGCATCGGTTGCAAGAACGCAGCGACCAACAAGGCCGCCACTGCCAAGAAAATTCCGCGTGACAACGCCCAGCCGCCGTCGCCGGTCGCACGGCGAGCGCGCAGGCCATCAATCAACGCGGGAATGGCGCTGAGCAGCAAGGCTGCGACCAACACCCACTTGATCACCGTATAAACCGATCCGGGCAACAACAAGAACCACAGACCGCCAGCGACCAGTGCCAATGCGCGTATCCCCGATGATGCCAAAAGTGTCTTGATTTTTAACATGGCTATACTCCTTCTCTGATAACTCAAGCATAGCGCATCATCACCGCGGTGCCCTCAGCCTTGCGCCCGGTTTTCACCACCGCTCGTGGTCCCACAAGGTGCCATCAAGCTCGCCTTCAGCTTGCTCGATGCGGCGCGACTGCTCGCGAATGAAATCCTGTAAGGCAACGAAGAAGGCCTGATCTTCATAGGTCCCCGCGGCTTCAGCGGCCTGCCGGGCTTGGTCGAGCAACCACGCGTTATCAGTCATCTCGTCCCTCCTTAAGGGTCTGGGTCAAGCTGGCCAGACGAGCTTGACGCTCAGCCAGTTCGGTTTGGAGCAAGTGAGCTTGCGGTCTTTGGGCGAGTTGGTTCAACCACCAATCCGCCTGCATCGCAAACGTCTGCTCGGGCAAGCTGAGGTATTGTTGGTAGCGGATTAAGAGCCGCTGGCGTTCGCGTTCCGCCATCCGCACGAATTGGGCCACGACCAACGGCGCCAGCCACCGCATCTTAGCCGTGTGGGCGAGCGCCACATACGGCGTCAACAAGGCATCGATGCTCACCCCAACCGGCGCGCCGGAGTGATAATCACGCTCAGGTCGGCCCAAGGTCACGACGACTCCCAGCTCTTTGCCAGCCAGCTGGTTAGCCAGACTCAGTGCCCAGACTTGGCTCAGCCAAGCCGTCAACGTTGCCGGCGCGGTATACCAGAGCAAGGGAAATTGAAAAATGATTCGGTCGGCCGCCTGCAGCTCGGCGCGTTCAGCCGTTACGGCCGGCTGCGACGGCACTGGATGCCAACTCGCCTCCGGCACCAAGTCAGCGCCGGCCTTCAAGAACGCCTGCGTACTTGAGCCGGCGAGCTGCGGATGCGCCACCACGATCAATGTCTTCATGCTTCCACCGCCTTCATCAGTTTCTTCTGGACCGTCGGTATCGCCAGCGTGGTCAAGTCGGCGACCCACTCACCTGGTAGATAGGTCAGCGCAAACGCCTCACACTCAGCCGTCAGAATCGTGAGTTGCCATTGCTGATGGGTGAAGGTGTGTTTGACCAACTTCTTCTTGGCGTCCACCAGCGTAAGCTCGCGGCCAGACAACGCGGCAAACGCGGCGCTCGCCCCAGCCGGCGTGTCCTCTTCAAGCTCCGCTCGAGCAATCAGCGGAAACATCCACAGATTCGCCAGCATCCCTGTGCTCGGCCGGCTCACCAGCAGATAGCCTGCGGGACTATGCAACACCAGCGCGTAATAAGGCACTGGCACCGGGCGCTTTTTCTTCGTCTTAACCGGAAAATCCAGGACCCGCCCAGTCGCCAGCGATTCATCGAAAGCGGCCACAGGCGAGTGCGCCGCATCAGGATCCTTGGCGCGCATGTAACTGGCGCCGAGATCCATGATCGCCTGGTTAAAGTCACCGGGGCGCTTGGGATCGATGACCTGGCGAATCACCTGGTCGAATACCTTGCGCGTCTGCGGCTGCGCAATATCGTCAGGAATACAAAACAACCGCGCAAACACGCGAAAAGCATTGCCGTCGATGGCCGGTTCGACCTGATTGAACGCGATGCTGGCGATCGCACCGGCCGTGTATGGCCCGATCCCCGCTAACTGCTGCAACTCGCCTGCCGTCTGCGGCCAGATGCCGGCATGATCTTGCATCAACTGCTGCGCCGCCTTCTGGAGGTTGCGTGCCCGCGAGTAATAGCCCAGCCCTTCCCACGCCTTGAAGACCTGGTCTTGCGGCGCCGCGGCGAGGCTAGCGACGTCTGGGAACTGGGCGATGAAGCGCTGATAATACGGGATCACCGTTGCCACCTGAGTCTGTTGCAACATCAATTCACTGACCAGCACGTGATACGGATCGTGATCGACCCGCCAAGGCAGCACCCGGCCATTCGCGTCATACCAATCGAGCAGCGTTTTTCGAAACGCTTTGATCTTATCTTCTTTCCACATGGCTCTAGTGTATGGTATAAAAGTGGTAGAATGCAACTGCGGCACCAAATTGCCGTAATCTGGGGATTTGCAGGCGATACCCAAGCCAACATTGCCGTCGAGAAGAAGGAAGTCATTATGCAGATCAACATCTTGCAACACACACCTAACGAAGGCCCTGGCTCGATCAATTCCTGGGCCACCGCCCACGGCCACACCGTGACGGTTTACCATCCATATCAATTCGGCATCTTGCCAGACGCGGCGACTACCGACCTGCTCGTTTTACTCGGCGGGCCGATGAGCCCCAACGACAATCTACCGTGGATCCACGCCGAACGCCGCCTGATCGCGGCCCTACTCGAAGCCAACAAACCGATGTTTGGCGCCTGTTACGGGGCGCAACAGATTGCTAAGACTCTCGGCTATCCGATCACCAAGGCGGCCGCCAAGGAAGTCGGCTGGGCACCGATCTATCGCCAAACCACCACGATTCCCGGCATTCCCGAAATCGTCTCTGCCTTACATTGGCACGAGGAGCAATTCGCGATTCCGCAAGAAGCCGAGTGGCTATTCAGTAGCGACCGCGTCCGCAACCAAGGCTTCGTGATGCGGCAGCGAATCGTCGGGCTACAATGCCACCTTGAGCCTACCGCCCAAGACGTACGCACTATCGTCGCCAACGACGGGGCCTACGCTGAAGGCTCTGCACTTGCCCAAACCCCACAGAGTATCATCGCCCATCCAGTTCCAGCCGAGAACCAACAGGTCATGGCGGCCATTCTCGACTACATCACCGCCTGAGCTATCAACAGCACGCAAAAGGAGGCTGCAATCGCAACCTCCTTTTGTTGTACGCTCAGGCCAGCCGTGGTAGTTCAGGTTTGTCGAAGGCTTCGCCTTGCACCAATCGTCCTTGCAAGACTTGGGTCACATACGCCGCATCGACAGAATTATCGATACCGGTGAAGATCACGTCGGTATCCACAGCGCGACACCGCGCCTGCCAATCCACCATTGCCTGCGCGACGGTGTTGTTGAAGGCCGCACGCAAACCGGCCAGGGGTAACTTCACGCCATCGATCAGCGGTAACAGCGGCTCGAGGCGCTCAAGTGCTTGATCGAGCCGGGGAATCTCGACGATGATGCGGATGCGATGGCGCCGGTAAGCTGTGAGCACCTGGTTCAGCTCAGCGCACCGCGGCACCTCACGCAAGTTGACCCACAAGCGCCGTGGATCGAACAAACTACCGAGTAATGCGGCTGTCTGCGGGCGCATGAACTCTTCTGTCGTCAAGAATACCGATAGCCCTTCGGCGGGATTCATCTGCGCCACTTCTTTCATAAACGGTAGTTGAATCGTAAGCGGTTGCGGCACCAAAACCGGCTGCCACCGCTCGGTCGTACGCTCATAGTGGCTCAGCCCCACCTCATGGACGACTGTGGCCAACTGTTGGTGCACATCGACGATTCGTTGAGTGAAAAAGGTGTAGGTCTCCGCCGCCTGCTCCGGGCGCATGTCCACCACCGCTCGGCCAAACAGCGTGATCGTATCGCGTCCACGCGCCTTGGACTGGTACAGGTTGTCGTCGGCCCGGCTGAACAGCTCATCGGCTTCCGCGTCACTCGCCTGCCGCTCGGCCAATCCACACGACAGCGTGCACGCAATCGTGAAGCCTTGGGCCTGAAACCGGCCTTCGCGCACAACTTGCCAACAGGCCCGTGCCAACGGCAGCACCGTTTGCGCGCCAGTCTGTCGACAAATGATTGTGAATTCCTCGCCGCCTGTCCGATATAGCGTACTGGCAAGCTGGCTGGCGCCCACCGCTTGTTGCAAGGTCTTAGCGATGCCAATCAGAATATCGTTGCCGGCCAAATGCCCATACTGGTCATTGACCGCCTTGAAGTGATCGATATCGATCGTGATCAAGGCCAGTGGCTGGTGTAACCGCTGCGCCTTAGCGAAGGCTTTCTCAAGGTCGGCCTGAAACGCCGCGTAAGTTTTCACCCCGGTCAGCGCATCGAACGTCGCCTTCTTGGCATTAACCTCACTTTGAACTGCGACGCGGTGAATCGAATGCAGATAGACCCCCGAAACCGCGATTGCAACCGACGAGTAACCGATCGCGCAAAGCACCATCTCCGCGTCGAACGCTAGCCCAAACACGTGCGCCGGCACCGTCAGCCAAAACCCCGCGGCGATGCTCCAAAGCACGGCGATGTGGCGCCAGACATGATAACGAATCGCCGCGCGCCAGTGCCAAACGAACACGAACCAAAATCCGAAGAATGCGACCATCGTCATAAAGGCCAATGACGCCCAGTGGCCTGTGTGATAAACGAACCCAACTCCAGCCAACACCGCGCCACGTAGTCCAAACTCAAACCAGTTGATGTCTTCGTCGAGCATGATGAACGTCAACATAAAAACGGCTAGTGTGTGGTAAGAAAGTGCAGTTTGCGGCATCGCCACCCCGTTGCCCACACCGATCAGCACGCCGGCGATGGCGATGATACCTAGAGGCACCCCCACGCGCCCGGCCAGCTTGATTGCAGGCGACGCAAGTGTGGGTAGTTTCGTCCAAACTAAATTATGTAAACCGACAAACCCCGTTGTAAATCCTAGAATGATCAATACTTGTGCGATCAAGGCCAACACATGATTCGGCATAGCAGTCCCCCGGCTCCGGTGCGCCTTAAACGGTCGCACCGGGGCTATTGTATCCTAACTGTAGCCTCCCCCTCAACCTTTTACTGGGATTCTTCGTGAGCGCCATGCTTTTCGGGCATGGCGTCGACGAAACGGCGGCTCGCTAAGGGCATCGCCGCTTAGTTCTTGAAACCGAGCGCTAAGTTCAAATGGGAAGGCTAGGGGTGATCTGTTCAGCATTCGGATTCGTCGCTCAGACCCGATGCCAGCAATACTTGACCCCCGCCACCATCAGCATGATCTTCTCGCTGGAGCCGCTGTTCTCAGTCTTATTCGGGATCTGGCTACTCGGTGAATACCTCAGCGGCCTACAATGGCTCGGCGCCGCGGTCTTGTTTGCCGGTGTGACGATCAACGAGCTGGTGAGTGCAAAAAAATCCCGCCAAGTTAACCTTGGTGGGATCTTCGTGTGACTACGATCTGGATGCTACTTCTCATTTTCGAGCTTCTCGGCCTCGTGGTCGATTGTAGCAAATCCGGACTCAGACTTCTTGACTGGATGCTCGGCACGCTTCTTTTCAGCTTCTTGGATCAGTGCCTTGCGCTCTTGCTTACTGAGTTTTGCCATGTTTCTCGCCTCTTATTCACTAGAATTAGAGTTGAGGGGGTAATTGGCTCTCTCTCGACACCTCCGTTATACCACGAATTGCTGGCAGATGTAAGAGTAACTCAGGAATCTCGAAGCTAACCGGTGATGAACGCGGCTAAGTTCGCGCGCGCTTGCGCTAAAACATCATCGAGGGTTTCATGACGCAACGCGACCACCTTGGCCGCACAGGTGCGCATTGCATCGGGATACTCGGTCACGGCGACTGGCCGCTGCCACGCCCATGTCAGCGACTCGACGCCGTCGCTTTCAAGCAACAACCGGGTCCTGGGCACCCGTCGCGCAAGCATCTGAACGGCAGGATCGCTGAGCACGTCGACACCGATACTCATGTAACAACCCAGCGCGAGATATTCTGCCTGCCAATCCTGGGTCGAATACCAATGGACAAAATAGCGGTTTGGATACTGGCGAATCAGCGCCAACACCTCTTCTTCGCAGCCCTTGGTGTGCAAGATCACCGGCTTATGCTGCGCCTGTGCAAGGGCGAGCTGTTGGCCGAAAAGTGGGCGCTGAACGGCCAGCGGCACCGTCGTCCAGACCGTATCTAGCCCGATTTCCCCGATCACTTGCGCCTGCGTCAAATACGGCAAGGCCGCCGACAGCGTGTGCTGATCGCTGGCCCAGGGATGGATGCCGAAGCTCAGCGTCTGCGCTTTGCCGATCAACTGCCGGTTTTGCGCCCATTCGGCTGCGTCGCCACAATTCACGATTGCTGGTATCTGCAAATCGCGCTGCACCACGGCAAGTTGACCTGCGGCATCATAATGGCAGTGCGCGTCACTCAGCATTGGCGCCCTCCTGTTGCAACAGCGCATAGAGCCGCTGCTGCAGTGGCGCCTGTGCCGCCAACCAAGCGCGATCACGTACAGGCGCCGGATTCGCGATATCGGCCAAGAGCCGCGCCGGCCTGGCAGACAAGACGAGGATCCGATCGGCAAGGAAGATGGCCTCATTGATGTCATGCGTGACCATCAGCGTTGGCCGTTGCATCGCCTGTGGCAGGCCCACTAGCCAGTCTTGCAAAGACGCGCGCGTCATCGCGTCCAGCGCCCCGAAAGGCTCATCCAAAAGCCGGTACGGGGCCGGATTCATCACCGTGCGCAAAAACGCCACCCGCTGTTTCATCCCCCCGGATAACTGCGCCGGTAAGAAGTCGCGATAGGCCGTCAGTCCGGCCATCGCTAACAAGTCCGTCAGCTGAGCTTTCGGGACGCGCTGACGATTGACGCGCGCATACAGCGCCACATTCTGCGCCACAGTCAACCACGGCAACAGCATGCTGGCTTGCGGCATGTAGGCACACGCCGTATGGATCCCGGTAACTGGCCGCCCATCGATCACGATCTGCCCCGCACTCGGCGAGATGATCCCCAACAACAGCTTGAGCAGCGTCGTTTTCCCGGCACCAGAAGGTCCGATGACTGCCGTGAAGCCACGCGCCAAGGTGAGCTCTAGTGGCGCGATGATCGGCAGGCCGTCAAGCGTTACGGTTACTTGTTCAAGCACGATCGCCATAGCTAACCCCTCATTGCAAATACGCGTTAGTATACATCTGCTTGGCCGGGATCTTCTGCTTGATCAGGCCGTATTCTTTCATGAAGCCGGTATAGTTGTTCCATACCGTGCTCGTCATCTCCCCCCACTTCGCCGGGTTGCTCGTATAGTGCTTGGAGAGATAGGCTTGGCTGGCCGTCAAGAATTTCAAAGAGTCGGTCTTATCCGCCTGCTTCAAAATCTTGGCGCTCGCCGTGGGGTGCTTGATCGCATACTGATACCCGCGCTTAGTCGCCTTGGTGAACGCCTTGACCGTCGCCTTATCCTTGGCAAGTTCCTGGTCGCTGGTGATCAGCACCGGTGTGTAGTAGTCCAGGCGCTTGTCGAGCTTGCGCAGCGGCATCGTGTTCAACGCCACACCGGCCTGCTTAGCCTTGACGCCATCCCAGCCATCGAAGTACCATTCAATATCTTGGCCGTTCTTGCCCAAGCCTTGCGGACCACTGCCGTTGGCGCCGACGATCTTGAGCTGGTTGAAATCTCCTCCGGCTTGTGTCATCACCGCCTTGAGCACCGCGGCTTCGCTAGGCGATTGCCAGCCCGCATAGGTGTGGCCGTCAAATTGCTTGGGGCTGGTGATGCCCGAAGCCTTAGCAGTCACGAAGCTCGACGTGTTATGCTGCACCAAAGCCGCAATCGCCTTGACGGGAATCGGGGTCTTTTTGGCATGGGCATAGGTGACATCTTCTTGGTAGCTGACCCCGAATTGACCTTTGCCTGCGGCGACGAGGCCAATACTCGTACTGTTGTCTCCTGGCTCGATAAACTTGACCTTCAACCCCGCCTTCTTGTAATAGCCTTGGTCTTTGGCGACGTACATCCCCGTATGGTTCGTGTTAGGCACATAATCCAACACGACGGTGATGTCCTTGAGCTTGTGGCTGGCGCTTTGGTGCTGGCCACAACCGGCCAGCAAGACCACCAGGCCGGCCATCATTAACGCAACGAATCGTTTCTGCATCTCATTACCCCCACTTCATTTTGCATGAATCAACAACCAGCGATACCCGCGTGCCGACCACGTCGCCAGCGCATTGAACACCAGGCTCAACAAGACGACCCAGACGATTGCCGCAAACACCTTATCGATCTCAAACCCGTTCTTGGCCCGAATCATGTAATACCCCAGCCCAGATTCTGCGTTCAACCATTCGCCAATCACGGCCCCGCCGACGCAGTAAGTCGCCGCGACCTTCAGCCCTGAGAAAAAGCCGGTCATCCCTAATGGCAGCTTCAGCGTCGTGTAGATTCGCCAGCGGCTGGCACCCATCGTCTCGAGCAGCTCAATCTGCGCGCTGGGAACCGCCTGGAGCGCGGCGACCAAGGCCACCACAATCGGAAAATAGCTCATCAAGACAACCAAGATGATCTTCGGGGTCAGATCAAATCCGAACCACAAAATCAACAGCGGTCCCAGTACCATCACCGGTAACGTCTGCGAGATCACCAGCAGTGGATAAACCAGCTGGTACAGCCAGCGCCATGCGTCAAGCGCCACGCCGGTGACCAGTGCGATGCCACCAGCCACCAGCAACCCGAGGCCGGATTCAAATCCAGTCGTCAAGGTGTGCTGCCACAAAACGCCTCCGTCTGCGATCATCGCCTGCACCACGGCGATCGGCCCCGGAAGAAAATACGCCGGCACCTTGAGCAGGCTCACGAGGCCTTGCCAGATGAGACAGATCAGGCCGAAGCTGATCAACGGATAGATTTTTTTCATCGCCACACTCCTAACTACACACAAAAACCCGTAACTGGGCATAGCCTGCCCCCAATCACGGGTTCAAAACTATGTCTCTTCCCTTCGACAGTGTTAGCTGACAGGTTCAACGGGTCTCGGCTACTACCGACTCTCATGCCGTCCACGGCATCCCCGGAAACATATACGGATTAAAGTGATGTGGTAAGCGTAGCACCAAACGTGGCCAGATGCAACGCCCCTATTGATCCAGATGCACCACTTGGATGTGGCTGTCGCCGGCGCCGCTCGGCCGCACCCGCAGCTGATCCGCGATGCCTGCCCGTAGCGACTCGACATGGCTAATGATGCCGATCATCCGCGATTGGCCTTCGATCGTCTCTAGCGCCTGTAAGGCCGTCTCCAGGCTGGCGCTGTCTAGCGAGCCGAAGCCTTCGTCGATGAACAAAGCATCGATCGTGATGCCGCCTGCAGTTTGTTGGATCACCTCGCCTAGGGCCAAGGCCAGGGCCAGGGCCGCAATGAACGACTCGCCGCCACTCAACGTATGCACCGAACGCGTCTCGCCGACCTGGTCGTCATAGACATCGATCTCCAAGCCCGAATCATTGCGATAACTCCCAGGGTCTTGGTGCAACAAGAGCTGATAACGCCCGTCGGACAAGCCTTCCAGGCGCCGGTTGGCCACCACCAGAACTTGCTGGAGATACGCACGCAACACATAGCGCTCCAGGCTCAACTTCTGCGCGTTGTTGCCGTTGACGATCGCGGCCAGGTTCTGCATGGCCACGCCCACATTCAGCGCCGCTTGATTGCGTTGGTAATCCATCTGCATCTGTTGCACCAAGTGGGCCGCTTGCTGATGCTGTTGGCTGAGGCGCGCCCAGGTTTTTTGCGCGTCTGTGGCTGCCTGATCGGCTAGGTCGCGCGCCTGTTGCAACCCGGCCAGGTCGGGTTGTGGCTGGTTGCCGATCTGAGTCGTAGCCGCCTCGAGCAACGCCTGCTGGCGCGCCGTAGCCTCATGAATCGCGGCCACGCGCTGTTGCAACTCGGGAATTGCCGCAGCGTCTGCTACCCAGGCCGCAAATGTGGCTTCATCGGTCGCCTGATGCGCAACCAACGCTTGAGTGAGTTGTTGCTGGGCGACAGCTAACTCAGCCGCTGTCGCTTGCAGTTGTGCCTGCTGGTCGCCGAGCTGGGTCTGCAAGCGCGTCTGCTGATCACGGGCGGTCTGTACGCGTGGCTTGTTGGCGGCCACTGCCTGATCATAGGCCGCGACCTGGGTCTGCAAGGTCTCCTGCTCGCGGGCGATGGTGGTGCTGGTCGGCACCTGCTGAGGTAGCTGCTGCTGGGCGGCGGCTAACTTGGCGGTTGCGGTCGCCGCGGCGACCTGAGCGGCCTGTTGCTGCGTGGTGCTGGTGGCCAGCCGCTCATGCGCCTGCTGCTGCTCGGTTTCCAGCCCCTTGGCCTCAGCCTCTAAGGCTTGCTGCTGGGCTTGTTGCGCGCTGGCTTCCTGGCGCAGTACCGCCAGCTTGTGCGTCTGGGCTGTCAAGGTCTCCTGGGCACTGCTGGCTGCCGCAGCCCCTGCCACTGCCTGGATCTGATCCTCGAGCGCGGTTTGGTCATGCTGGTGCTGGGCTAGTTGCGTCTGCAACTGCGCTTGTTGCTCCTGGTGCTTGACCCAGTCGGCCTGGGTCGCTGTTCGCCGCTCGTCTGCGGCCTGCAAGGCCTCCGGAGTCACCGCGGCTTGGGCTGCAACGGTCGCCGGATGGGGATGCTCGCGGCTACCGCAGACGGGACACGGTGCCTCTGGTGACAGTTGCGCCACCAACGCGGCAATCTGATTGTTCAACCGCTGATCATGCAAGCGCGTATATTGCGCCTGGGCTGCGGCCACCGCGGCTTGGTGTCCAGCAGTTGCAGCCGCTAATGTGGCTTGGTGCTGTTGCAATTGTGCCA
Organism: uncultured Lacticaseibacillus sp.; assembly: GCA_934293835.1. Lineage (GTDB taxonomy): Bacteria > Bacillota > Bacilli > Lactobacillales > Lactobacillaceae > Lacticaseibacillus. Next base: position 15,765 of record CAKQZO010000016.1, read on the forward strand.
GGCGTTGCTGCCCTTGTTCAAGCTGGTGGGCCAAGCCGCTGAGGCGCGCAACCAGGGTCTCTTGGGCCTGCAGGTCAGACGCGACCGGTGCCTGCCGCAGCGCCGCTTGGGCCTGGCGGTTGGCCGTGACGGCTTGGTCTACAGTCACCACCTCGGCTTGCGCCTGGCGCTGGGCCTCTGTGGCCTGCGTCTGGTGCTTCTGGGCGTTTGCAACCCGTTGAGATGCTTCGGCCACCTCCTCTAGCTGGGCCTGCAACGCGGCCAGTGTCTGCAATCGTTGCTCGGCCGCGGCCTGCGTTGGCGCCTGCTGCTCTAGGCTTTCCTGTTCGGCCGTGGCCGCCTGCAGTGCCGCTTGCGCCTGCGTCAAATCGGCAGTCGTCTGGTTGATCGCGGTCGTCAGCTTGGTTTGTTGCGCCTCGTGGGCGGCGATGCGGTCGGCGACTGAGGCCCATTCATGGGCCCACTGCAAATTCGCCAGGCGCTCGCTCCAGGCTTCAACCTGTGGCTTTTTCTGCGCCAATTCGGCGAGTTGGGCTTCGGCCTGTTGTTTGTTCGCATACGCGGCGTGTAGTATATCCCCGCGATGATAAGCCCCGTTGGCTCGCGCAAACGCCTGCTTTGCCTGGTTCATCTGCGCTTCGGCTGCGGCCACCGCGGCTTGCTGGGTCGCGACCACCGCCTGCATCGCGGCCAACTGCTCTGCTAAGGTCGCGTGCGGCTGTGGCTTGGCCGCCCCGTAATCGAACTGGGCGGCTAGCGCCTCTAAACGCGCCTGCTGGGCGGCGATCGTTTTGGATTGCTGCTTGGCCGCGTCTTGGAGCGTGGCCTGCCAGCGTGCGAACAACTCGGTGCCAAAAAGATGCCGGAGCAGCGCCCCCTTGGCCTCCGAATTCGCATCGAGGAACTGGCGAAACTTACCTTGAGGTAGCAACACCATCTGCCGGAACTGATCGGCGTCCAGCTGCAAGAGGTTCTGGATGCGGTCACGCACCGCCTGCACCTTCGTCAGCTCGGTTTCTTCTTCACCGGCCACGTAGATCGTCAAACTGACCTTGGCCGCCACCTTCGTCAGCCCCGTCCCGCGCTTTTTGGCCAATAACTGTTCCGGTGCCCGCCGGATTAGATAATCGCGCCCGCCGTGGCTGAACGTCAAACGGACTGCGGTCGCCTCTTTTGGCGTGGCGAAATTTGCCCGCATCTCGGTGCCGGTACGCTCACCGCCTGTCGTCGTACCATACAAGGCATAGACGAGCGCATCAAAAATCGTGGTCTTGCCACTGCCGGTCTTGCCACTGATCAAAAACAGCTGCGTCTGCTCGAACGCCGTGAAGTCGACCACCTCATCGCGATACGGCCCGAAGTTGTGCATCGTCAATTGTTTGAGTCGCATGTCACCCCTCCTTTTGTGCCGCGCCTAACGCGGTTTTCGCCCAGGCCAGCGCCTGTTCATCGATCGGTGTCCCGGTGGCCGCCATATAGAAGTCTTCCAGCAACGGCAGCGGCCCTAGCTTCAAGGCGGCCGTCGCCGGGGCGGCCGCCACCTTCACGCCGCTTTGGCGATCGAGACTGATGACCTGAGGGAAAATCTCGCGCAGACTCGCCATGACGTTAGGGATCACCTCGGTATCAGTGAGGGTGATGGCCGTGTAAGCGTCGCGATCATAGGCCCCATAATGCGCCGGATCGGCCAACTCGGTATAGCTGCCGGTGAGATGCTGGACCTCTCGCATTGGTGCAAGCGGCACGAAGCGGCGCGCCATCGTGGTGGTATCGAGGATGAACACCCCTTTTTCCTGATTCACCTCGGACACCGAATACTTGAGCAGCGAGCCGGCGTACTGGATCTTGTCCGCGTCTAGCGCGTGGCGGTTGTGCAGGTGGCCCAGCGCCACGTAATCGAATGGCGCCAAATCGCTCACCGCCACCGCATCGAGCCCGCCGACATTGACACGCGTCTCCGAATCCGAGTGTTCACTGCCTGCGGCGAAAAAGTGCCCGACCAGCACGTGCTTCTTATCAGGCGCAAATTCGGTTTGCATCTTCGCCACCACGGGCACCATCGCCTTGGCGATGTTCGTGAGCGCATCGTCGTGGAAATACTGGCGTGCGGTCACTGGCTCAAAGTACGGCAACAAGAAAAACTGCGTATCCCCGATGACGACAGGGGCAAACGCCTGCGCCAACTCGGTATTCAAATACAGCTGCGTCGCCTGGTACCAGTCACGGCCGGTGTTCAATCGCACCGCGGAATCGTGATTGCCTGAGATCACCAACAACGGATAACCCAACTCACGGTTGAGCCGGTAAAGCATCTGGTTGACCACTTTGACAGCCGCCTCGTTGGGTAACGCCCGGTCGTACAGGTCGCCTGCGACGATGATCGCATCAACTTGCTCTTCGGCCGCCACCGTAACGAGCTTCGCGAAGATTGCCTCTTGATCTGCCTGCAGATCGAAGCCTGCGAGCTTCTTGCCGATGTGCCAATCCGCCGTGTGTAAAATTTTCACCGAAACCGCCTCCATATTGTATAATGACCCTAGTTTGTGAAAGGAAGTGCGTCATGTCTACATTTATTTTTGATATCGATGGCACCTTGATCGATTCCGTCCCCGCCTATCTTAAGGGGCTGCAACAAACCATGCGCCGCCATGGTCGCGAGTATGCCTTAGAGGAGCTCACCTTCTCTAACGGGATCCCTTCAACCGCAACTGCCGCACACCTTGGCTTCAGCGGCGCGGACGCCCAGGCCTTGATCGCCGAGTGGATCGAAGACTCCAAGCCCTTCACCGCTCAGGTCGATTGGATCGCGGGGATGCCTGCCACTTTGGCCGCCCTGCATCAAGCCGGGCACAAACTGGGCATCGTCACCTCGAAGTCCGCGGCCGAATTCGCCCTCGATGACACCAAGTATCACTTCACCGATTACGTCGACACCCGCATCGTCGCCCACGACGCACCGCACAACAAGCCAGCCGCCGATCCGCTTTTGCTGGCGCTTGAACGCCTGCACGGCCAGCCTCAAGACGCGATCTATGTCGGCGACACCCAAGTCGATTCACAGGCCGCCCATAACGCCAACATCCGCTTCGCCTTGGCCACCTGGACCAGCCAGCCGACCGCAGCGCTCGAGCCGATAGCCTACGCCTTGAAGAAGCCGGAAGACTTACTGCCATTATAACCGTAAACCTGACAAAGATAAGCCCGGCCCTGATGAACCTAAGTTCACCGGGTGCCGGGCTTATCTTGACCTTAAATTACGCGATTAACCGCACGATCAATAGATCGTCTCGACCTGTTTTTGTGCGATTTCGTGGGCCATGAATTCATCATAGGTCGTGTCAGCTCGATCGACGATGCCCTTAGGTCCCACTTCGATGATGTGGTTGGCGATCGTTTGGATGAACTGGTGATCGTGACTCGTGAAGACCACACCGCCTGGGAAGTCGATCAGCGCATCGTTCAGGCTCGTGATGCTTTCAAGGTCCAGATGGTTCGTCGGGTCGTCGAGCAACAAGACGTTGGCCTTCGTCAGCATCATCTTCGCCAGGTAAGACCGCACCTTCTCGCCACCAGACAAGACGGTGACCTTCTTCAGCGGCTCGTCGCCGCGGAACAACATCTGGCCTAAGAAGCCGCGCAAGAAGGTGTTATCGGACTCTTCCTTGCTGGCAAACTGCCGTAGCCATTCCAAAATGTCGAACCGCTCGTCGGCAAATTCTGGATTAAGATCCTTAGGCATGTAGGCGCGACTGGTCGTGACACCCCAGGTGACGGTGCCGGCATCCGGTTGTAAAGTACCGGCGATGACCTGCATCAGGTAGCTGGTCGTCACATCAGAGCGCGAGATGAACGCCGTCTTGTCGCCTGGACGGAGGATGAAGGAGACATTGTCCAAGACCTTCTCGCCTTCAACGGTCAAGGAGACATTCTCCACCCGCAACAGGTCATTGCCTAATTCGCGCTCCGGCACGAACTTGATGAATGGATACTTCCGCGACGACGGCTTGATGTCATCGAGCGTGA
>CAKQZO010000017.1 GCA_934293835.1 uncultured Lacticaseibacillus sp.
CCGCTGGATCGCCCGCTACGGCGCCAGCCAACCCGGTGTCGCCAACGTCGGTACCTGGCAATACACGGACAACTTCCAGGGCCTGCACGTCGACATGAGCTACGACTTCCACGGCCTGTATACGAAAATTTAGCCAGAGCACAGTGGCGCGCACTTAGCGGGTCGGGTAGCCTAGCGAGTGCACTTGGGGCGCACTTAGCCCCGAGTGTGATCGCGTGGCTAGACGTACCCGCGTTGCGCCATGGAGCTCGCCGATGACCAAGAGCGCCGTGGCGCGCACATAGCGCGTAGCGTAACGAGTACCCTGAACGGAGCAAATTTGTTTGCACAGGCGCCCAAGCACCTCAACATGCAGTCCTACTTGGATGCCATATCGGAACATGATATAATGTGGACACAAAGAGCGTTGCCTCCTCAAAAGACAACGCTCCGAACGCAGAACCGTTTTTAAAACGAACGGTGGTCAATCACTAACAAGCTCTAAGCCGCTAGAATTTGCCAAAAGTCTAAAGCGGCTTTTTGCTTGCTCATTTTTTTCGGATTGATCCGAACGCCGTCATCAGCTTCCGCACTGCTTGAAGCAGGCGGGTCAGTGCCTTGACCAGACGTGTTGTCACGTTGACCAAGACGATAGACGCACCGATGACGGCTGTGATCGATACGATCGTACCAATCACAAGCTTTGCTTCGTCGAGCTACGCGTGACCAACGGGCTAGGCCTAACGGCACGATCAACTACGCGAACGAGTTCGCTGCGTTGTTCGCACGCGTTACGCTACGCCCTAAGTACGGTCACGCTTCGCTCTGGTGCGTACTCCTTTCTACTAGAATCTGACACCCAGGTTTTTACACCATAGGCCTCACCTTCTTTCAAAGTTCGTACCACCACTCATTAAACTTTTCTGCGGACTTCATTATACCAAATCAGGTGCTTGGTTCCTACAAAATCGGTGTATAAGTATCTTTTACCATTTATAATTGTCTAATAATTATTTAAATATTATTGTCGTTATCAAAAAGGTTCTCAAAACGTTTGGCTATTCTATCGAAGCATGTTACAATGACAACACGGAACGTTGCCTCTGGTAAAGACAACGCTCCGAGCGCAGAACCGTTTTAAGAACGGTGGTCAATTTTAGACAAGCATTAAGCCGCTAGAATTCGCCAAAAGTTGGAAACAGCTTTTGGCTTGCTCATTTTTCTCGGATCGCTCCGAACGCCGTCATCAGTTTCCGCACTGCTTGAAGCAGGCGGGTCAGCGCACCGATGACGGCCGTGATCGATACGATTGTACCAATCACAAGCCTTGCTTCGTCGAGCTACGCGTGACCAACGGGCTAGGCCTAACGGCACGATCAACTACGCGAACGAGTTCGCTGCGTTGTTCGCACGCGTTACGCTACGCCCTAAGTGCGGTCACGCTTCGCTCTGGTGCGTACTCCTTCCTACCAGAATCTGACACCAAGGTTTTGACACCATAGGCCTCACCCGCCTTCGAAGTTCGTGCCACCACTCATTAAACCTTTCTGCGCACTCAAACAAGGCGCCGAATCCCTGAAATCCCAGGGATTCGGCGCCTTTGATCATCCTTATGCTTCCAGCTCCCGATACACCTGGGCGATGTGCTTGCGCAACTGGCCGATGCGAGCCGGGGTCAGGTGCAGGCGCTCGCCGAGTTCGCGATTGTTCAACCCTTCTTCATAGCGCAGGCGCACGATTGCCTGCTCGACTGGCTTCAGCCGCTTCGCCAAGGCCGCCAGCGTCTCGCTCACCTCGACTACGGTCGTATCCGTGGCCGCAGGCGGCACGCGCGGCGCTGAAGTAACGGCCGTCACTTCCAGTGAATGGCGGCGACCGTCGCGCACGCGGGCGTGCACGATATCGTGGGTGAGCCGCCAGGCGATCAGGCGATTCAAGTCAGCGCCAGCATAGCGTGGCGCAAACTCGCGATAATGCGCCACGTAGCGCTCAGTCGCCATGGCCGCCAAGTCATCATAATCCCCATCGCTGCGCATCACGCCAGCGCGCTTGAGCGCCGCATACACGATCCTTTCGTTCGCAGTGAATTCTGTGAAAGCCTCGTTCATGATGATTCACCTCGCCGTCTGCGCCGGGGCCCCAGCGCAAACTCATTTATCTCGAGATGAAGCGAGGATACGCCTTCACAGCGATCACCACCAAGCGTACACTCACAAGCCCGCCGCCAAGGCCTTCTGATCTGTTAAAAGGCCGCCAGCACCGCCAACCAAAAGCGCCGAACCCCCGCATAGCTGGCATTCGGCGCTGAGCGTCTGGAATGTAAAAGTTTCACCGCTTCGCTGTGAGGTAGTCATTGAATTGCGCCCACAGCCGCTGGGCGTCTGGATAATCGCGCCGCCCTAGGATCATCTGCCCGGCACCATACAAATCGGCCGCGACTACCGCGGGGTCAAGCGGCTTGTGCTGATACGCGATGACCTGCTCCAACCCGGCCGGCGCCGGCAAGTTGTGGTCGTGGTAGCGCCGCACGACGAAGCTCGGGTCTTTGGCCGCCAGCCACTGGGTGCGATGCACCGCATGCTGGGCCAGTAGATCAACGAGCGGCTGGGTCGGCAAGGCGCGGCCACCTGGATCGTCCCAAGCGAGCCAGCGGCACTGCCGCCCGTGCCAGTCGGTGGTGAACGTGAGCACCTTGTCGGCGACTTGCACCGCTTGGCAGGCGTGGGTGAAGAACCACACCGCCGCATCATAGCGTGGCCGCGGTGACCACAGCGCCCGCCCGACACAAGCTGGCATCCGCGGTGGCTCGCGGAAATACTGCAAGTTCTTGATGCCTGCGTCGCCTTGCGCTCGCCGCTTGCGATCGGCGGCCAGCACCGCCTCCCATGCCTGCCGGTCTTCCTGAGCCAACCAATAGCGCTCCTTGGCGAACACCATGTCGAACTTGCCGATCAGCGTCGTCAGCCGATTCGTCGTGAACAACGGCCCCTTGGTCGCATGGTACAGCATCGCCCGCCACGGCCGCTGATTCGCCGCCAGCCCGACGATGAATAACAACTCAGGATCGGTGTAATCGACCCCATCGAACTGGCGCATCCCCGTTGCCGTGATGTCGATCCCCGCAGGCGTGAGTTCGGCGGGCCCGCCACTACTTGAGAGATTGTGGATGTGCATGGCCTTTCCTCCATTCTTGATCGTCTGAAGCCTCTACAAACAAAACAGGGCACCATCGGCAACTAAGCCCATGGTGCCCTGTTTTGACTCGTTGTCTACGAGATCACGTTTGTCTGACTTGGTGCCTGCTCACGCCGCAAGCCATTATCGCTCAAGTACCGATCGAGGCCGGCGAGGTAGTGATCGAATTGCGCACCCTCCGCATTCCACGGCGCGGCAGGCGAATGATCGCTGGTGCGGACCTGTTGCACATAGGCCAGCGCCGGCGCCCAAGCGGCCGCGTTCGCACCGACCAGTGTCGCCAGCAAGTGCTTGAGGTTGGCGCGGTCGGCGACAGGCACCGACTTGAGTTGCGTGTAGAAGCGAATCACGAACCGTGCGAACTCGGTCATATAAGTGGGCTTGTCCGCCTGTTGCAAGCGCGCGAAGTAACCCGCCATCATCGTCAACCAAGTCGCATTGATCGGCGCCTGCAAGGTGTCTTCGTTCGGCATCGCCCGGCTCGTGAACACCATCACGCCTTCAGCGTCCAGATCAATCGCGCTCGGCGCGAGGTGACTGACTAGGCGACTCACATATTCTTGGGCGTAAGCGCCGTACTCGTCTTCGAAGCGAATCTGGTGTTGCTGGAGAAACTCCCGTCTGATCCAGCGGCCCGCAATATTTTGGCTCGTCCGGCCGACCTGATAATGGGCGACACGCTGCGCGTCAAAATATTGCGTAGTGACCAGTCCGTTGATCGCCGTCGCCTCGGGATGGGCATCGCTCATCGTGAAATACCCCTGAAGTGTCGCGGCTTGATACAGCTGGTGATTGGGCTGGATGACCAGCACATAACCGCCTCGGGCCTTGTCGATGCCGTATTGAATGGCACTACCTCGCTTCATGACCCGCGGCGTCTCCAAATAGCGCAGGTGGACTTGCCGGAAGAGGTCAAACACCTCTGGGCGCTCGAGCTTGTACGCGCCATTGTCGACGAGCAATAACTCAACGTCGTGATGATCGATGCCAATCTGATTGTTGACAGACGAGATTGGAATACTTAAGTCGTTCTCTTCAACATTGTCGATCGGCAGAATAATACTGATGCGTGGATTCGTCATCCTTTTTCCTCCGAAGCGCCGCACACTGTCTAAGAAAAACGGCACAGCTGTTGGCTAGCCGTGCCGTCTCCTCCAGTTGCAACGTTAATCCTTAGCGGCTAGTACAAGCCTTCGCCGTTCTCGTCATCGCGCCGCTTCCGCTTGGCAAAAGCGTAGGCAAGCGATGCTGAGGCGGCGGTCAGGCCAACCCCTAGAACTTCCAGCACCGTGTCCGGATCGTCACCAGCTTGTGGCAGTTGCGCAGCCGCTGGCTTGCTCTCAGCAGTCACGACGCGCCCAGCCGTTGTCATGACGCTAGCCGGATTACCATAAGCTAGAACCGCTGGCGTCTCAGTTGCCGGAGCCGCATGATTAGTGACTGTAGCCGGTATCTTCGTCCCTGCCGCCTCCGCAGTCGGTGTCGCGGGATGCTCGGTTACCGTAGTAGCCGATCCGCCAGCACCGCCATTAGCAGTCACCGTCAAGTTGTGGCCTTCGGTCGTTGCGGTCGTCACATCCACACTACCGTCAGTGCCGGTGGTGGTCGTAATCACCGTAGCGTTGCCGTTATTCGGCGTGTCACTCCCGTTGTTATCCGTCAGCCGTCCTGGCGTTTTGTCAGTCGTTGTCGTAGTCGTCGTATTGGTATTGATATTGGTGTCAGTTCCATGCCCGGTCACGTTCGTTGTGGTCGTGATATGGTCGCCAGTGTGCTCGGTCGTCGTGGTGGTTTCACCACCATCGTTGCCGGAGTTGACCACAACAGTATTGTCGCCACCGGTTGCTGTCGTGTTCCCATCATGACCATTATTGTTGGTCGTGGTAGATTCGCCACCGTCGTTACCATTGTTGACCACGGCGGTGTTGTCGCCACCGGTTACAGTCGTATTCCCATCATGACCATTATTGTTGGTCGTGGTGGTCTCGCCACCATCGTTGCCGTTGTTGACCACAACAGTATTGTCGCCACCCGTTGCAGTCGTGTTCCCATCATGACTATTGTTGTTGGTCGTGGTAACGGTCGTATTCCCGTTGCTTGATGTCTCATGGCCACCATTGACGTTAGTGTTCGTATTGGTGTTCGTGTTGTTACCAGTGGTGGCACTGCCGCCTTCATTCGTCACGCTGGTTCCTGCACCACCATCAATCGTCACATTGCTATTGCTGGATGAACCACCGACGGTAACCGTAACGTTGTGGTCAGAAGCACCGGTTGCCTCGTGATCTCCACCTTGGCCGTCAATGTTAATGTTGATATTGTTGCCGCCGTTGGAGTTATTGTTCCCAATATTGATGTCAGGGGTATTCTCAGACGTCCCGTCTGCACCATTGTGGCCGTTGGTGCCATTCACACCATCTTTACCATCATGACCGTTGGTGCCATTCACACCGTCTTTGCCATCAACGCCATTGGTTCCGTTGATGCCATCAACACCATCTTTGCCGTTCTGGCCATTCACGCCATCCTTGCCGTCTTTACCATCAACGCCATCTTTGCCGTTCTGGCCGTTCACGCCATCCTTGCCGTCTTTACCATCGGCGCCATCCTTACCGTTCTGGCCGTTTACGCCATCCTTGCCGTCTTTGCCATCGGCGCCATCTTTACCGTTCTGGCCGTTTACGCCATCCTTGCCATCTTTACCATTGATACCATCCTTACCATCGGCACCATCTTTACCGTCTTTGCCGTTATCAACAATTTGGGTATGGATCGAGCCGTCTGCGCCACTGATCGTCACAATGGCGGTGTGGACATTGCCTTCGGTGTCTGTGTACTTTCTGGTCTGAATGGTATCGCCATTGGTGCCGTTAGTGCCGTCAATACCGTTCTTCAATTCGCCGACGGGCTTGCCGTTGACGGTAATCAGATACCCTGTCACATTGCCGTCAGTGTCGGTTTGCGCCTGAACATCTGGGGTCTGGCCATCTGTGCCATCGGGGATGTCAACCACTTGATCGGTATGGCTACTGCCATCGTCGGCGTATTGGCGAAGCGTCAGTTGTGTGCCGGTCGCGCCGTCGGCTTTCGTATAGCGTACCGCGTTGACGACCGGACTCTTCCCATTAGCGCCTTTCAGCGATTCAAGGAAGGCGGTCACGTCACCGTCGTTGCCCGCCGCTTTCCAGAGATCATAGGCCGACTTGCCCGCCTTAGGCTCAGCGTCGAAGATCAACCAGACATCTTGACCGTCAGTGTTGAACTCAGCGTCAACGCCTGTGTCATCCGCAACATCATTGATCTGGTAACCATAGTTATCATCGACGCCGACAAAATGCAGCTTGGTTGTATCTAATGCGCCTTGTTCATCATCGAGAGGCGTGCCATCAACGTCAGTTAACGCGGTCGTGCCATCGCCATACTTGGTGAAGTTATCGATATCATCTTGGAGGTCAGGGACATAATCGTAACCATAGTTCCCACTGATCGTGTCGTCTTGTTGCAACTTCACACCAGTCGCGCCTTGATAGACGTAATGGACGTTGACCGTTCCCGTCAGTGCCGTGTAGGTGAAGTTGCGCTTGATCGTGTCGTTAGCTGCGGTGACCGTGACGGCCTTGTTGTCGGCGGTAGCGGTACCAGCATCGACCTGGGTCGTCACCTTGGCGGTGTAGCCCGTCGGCGTTAGCGCATCCGCTGCTTCAACCGTGGCGGAATCACTGCCGGTGGTAGCAACCCCATCGTCGTTAGTCGTCCAATCGGTGTAGGTATAGCTGTCGGCGGCCAACGGATCGATGGTGCTATCCTTGAGCGTTGCCGTCCGGTAGAAGGTGGCTACCGTCTTGGTCGCCGTCTTGTTAACCGGACTCGCATAAGTATCGGTTTCGGTAACCTTATGGGTCAGCGCCAAGTTGTTCGGATTGTTGGTCGGCGTGTACGTGACCGGTGTCCACAGAATCGTCCGGGTCACGTCGGTATTTTCATCACTACCATTAATCGTGACATCCGTGTTCGTGGTGCCCGTCTCACTACCGTCAACTGCGGTCGTCAGATACTTCGCTGTGAAGCCATTCGGATTAACCAGATAGCCAGGGTTCAGCGCTTCGATCACGCCCGCTTCATCGGCGCTAGATTGTGACACGCCACTGGGCTGAGTCGTCCAAGCCGAATAATCCCAAGTACTGCTGTCACCTTCTCGTGCTGTGGCGGTGCGATAGAACGTCACGTTATCGACATTCTTCTCAGACTTGAGAACATTCCCGGTCGCGTCCACATAGTTGACCGTCTCGCTGACGACCTGCTTGAGATCAGTATCTTGCGGACTGTTGATCGGCGTGCGTGGATCAACTGTATATGTAATTGTGTCGGTTAAGTTGACTGGATTACCGTCGCTGTCTAAGGCGCTCACTTCCGCAGAAGCCGTCTTGTCCGGAACCGCATGAGCAACCTTGGCCGCTGGTAATTCTGGATAAGATTGCGCATCAGGCGTCCACGATGTGATAGTTGCCTTATCCTTAGCATCAGCAAAGGTAACATCATAAGAATCGCCGGTTGCTGGTACGAGTTTACTATCATTTACTACCAGATTACCGTTAGCATCTTCTTTGCCGGCAAGATAACCGCTCCCAGATTGAATGAATGAGATCGAGTTATCCGTGCCACCTGCTGCGTAAGCCAATACGTCATCTGTGTCGGAACTATCTTTCCAAGTTGCTGTTTGATTTACACTATCGGCGGCCTTAGTGCCATCTTCATATTGATAATTGATCGTGCGTGTCGTTGTGAGTGTATTCTCGTCCAGCGTATGTTTATGTTTGAGCTGAACAGTAATGACATCCCCAGGTTGAGGCAGCATGACCGTTTTGTAAAATTATTTTCCGTCCATATCCTCTTCAGTACCATCGGTATGCACTGTTTTGGCTATGTCTGGTTCATATATATCAAAGAGATCTTTTGGTTCAACGCCATTCGTTATCTTGATGTCACCGGATCGATAACCGAAAACAGTCTGACTCTCTTGCTGATACGTGCCGATAATTGTATTCCCGTTATCTTCGTCGACATATTCAAGGAGAAAAGGATGCGTTACAAAATCATCGGGATCCGTCGTGGGCGTATCCGCAACCGCTGCCGCACTTGCAACCTTAGCGTTGGCTTGCGTACTGGATGCTGTCAAATCAGCCTTGGTTGCCGAGACTGCATCGACCTGCGTCTTAACTTTTGGTGCGGGCGTAGGCTGTACGTTAGTTTCCGGTTGCGCTGATTGTTCCGATGCGGTATCAGACGCGTCAGTTGTGGTCTTGTTCTGAGTTGAACCAGCGGATTCGGTGTTTGTCTCGTCTGCTGTAGCATCATCAGACTTCACTGGTGTAGCCACTTGGGAAGCCGTCTGAGCCTGTTGTTCAGTGGTTGAATCGCTGTTTGATGCATCTGAAGCATCAGCGGTTGCCTGAGAATCTGCCGCAGTCGCATCACTTTGACTCGATGCCGACTTGGTTTGTTGCTGAGTGGCATCCCCGCTTGCCTGCGCCGCAGTGTCGGACTCAGTTGCCGTCGCCGGCTTATTGCCTTGATTCAGCGTAACGCTATTCTTCTGCAAAGCCGCGGCAGGCGTGGTGTCGCCACTCACCTTCGTGACGGAATTAGAGTCATCAACCGTGTCTGCCTTCACGTCGTTGGCATTACTGATACTGATGCCGGCAAGACTGGCGACAACCGCACCGGCAATCAGCCACTGCCGTCCTGATTTGTATAACTTAAAACGCTTCTTGCGACTAACTAGATCCCCAGCTAGTTTGTTATGTGCGCGAACAACTTTCTTGGACATTGATTTAACTCCTCCTACCAATGTATGTGTTAGGTCACAACGTTGCCAGTCAGGCAAAAGTCTTTTCATCGTATGCAGGTTTTCTGGGTGTACTTAGAAAACCGTCGGCAAACACTGGAGGTAGCCTATATACAGAAATAATTAGGAGGCTACAACATGAAATATGGTTACGCACGCGTCAGCAGTAAGGATCAGAACTTGGATCGGCAACTCGTCCGGTTACGCCAAGCCCAAGTCGATAAGGTCTTCATGGAAAAGGTTTCAGGGGTTGCCCCAGAGCGTCCCGCGTTGAATAGGATGATGCACCGGCTCAACCCCGGCGACCAACTCATCGTCTTGAGTCTAGACCGGCTTAGCCGCGACCCAGATCAACTCTCGCGCTTGATGCTAGAGGTCACCGTCAAAGATGCCAAGTTAGTGGTCTTAGACATGCCGCACTTCGAGGAAGTCTCGAATCTCAACACAAGGCACTTCTTGGAGACCATGATTGTGTCGTTGAAAACCTACTTGGCGGCCGAAGAGCGTGCGCAGATCAAAGAACGTCAGCGCCAAGGAATTGAATTGGCGAAGATGCGCGGTGCGTTTCGTGGTGGCCAGAAGCTTTACACCATTGACAGTCCCGACCCTGAACGTCGGCGAAAGTTTCTCAAGATTCAACGAATGCTCAATAATCACGAACGACTTTCTGATATTATGCGCGCAACCGGTTGTAGCAATACATTGGTCTATCGCATCCGCCGCGAATTGGAAACCGCTGAAACCACCACAATTACCCACGCATGAGTTGTTTATACCATTGCATAAAAACTCACTAGTTCACGAATATTATACATAACTAGTCACGATTCAGCACCAGATACGACCTGTTTTCAGCCTTTTGAGCATGTATTTGTTAATAAAAATCGTTCCAAATAAAAATTGTAATCTGTTTAAGTTTGAGTTAAAATCGCTCGTAAAGAAGCGTTGTTAAGATCAGAATGGTGAAGCATTTTACACAACCATTTTTAGCAAAAGTTGCACAGAGTCGTGCGTAACGGTTTTCTAAGTACACCCAGAAAAACGTATAATTATGCAATCATCACCGTACGCTGATATCTCTGCTGCGCTTCATAAAATGGCCGCAACAAAAATTTTTTTGTGGCGTCCTGCCCGCTTTCCACTTAAAGGTTGTTCCGGCAACTGCGTGGACCGTTTGGACAGTGAACATCCTACTAAGCCATTGGCCGGCAGTCTTGCCGCTTCAACAGTATCCTTGATCGGTCGCTGGTTAGCGGCCTTTTTCGTTTACCCTACGATAAACAATTGATCAATCTGCCCGTCCTGATCCATTTCACCCATCTCGCTTGGCCGTTCATCGCCTGGTGTTTAGCGATTCCTCTGATGGCAGAGGCTCTGGGTCAGATCGTTGGCAACGGCCGATTAACGCAAAGTCTGATCGTCGTGCTGTGGTTCAGCTATCTCAACGGCAAGACGGGGCTAGTCCCCCTCACCCAGACTGGTACCGGGATCATCTATGCTATCTTAGGAGTTATCTCTATTCTCCTGATATTCGGTTAGGGACGGTTCAGAGGGCGGCTGATTGAAGGATGACCGCAACGAATAGCACAAGAGTCGTCACCCGGTCATGGGTAACGACTCTTTTTAACGTGATCATCCGTACCGTCATTCGATAATGTGATTGTTCCGATCTCCAACATTCAACCATAACGCGGCAATCAAGATGATGACCACCGTCGCAAAGATCAGATGCATCCCCGCCAACACAATTGTATTCAAGACGGTAGAATTGGCTCCAATCTGCTTGCCACTTGCAGCCAAGTAATCATTGATCGTGTTACTCGAGATTCCTGTGTTCATGACGCCATGGTCGAGTGCCCGATTGAACATCATACCAAAGACGCCCGTTGCGATCGTCTGTCCAAGGGTTCTTCCTAGCGTCAGCATGGAACTCGCCGTGCCAATCGCCGTCTTAGGAACAACTTGCTGGGAGATGATCGTGTTCATCGTGATAACGACCCCTAGTGAGGCTCCCGTCACACCAGAAACAAGATAAAACAACAACTCAGGAAAACGCTCATTCGCCCAGATCAGCGGAATGTAGAAGATGATCTGGACGATGATGATCGGAATCGCGATCCTTTTGGGAGAGAAGCGCTTGATCAGACTACCGACGAAAAATGATGTGATCAGCCACATCACGGGACTAGGGGTGACCGCCAGCCCGGCGAGTGCGGCACTCGCTCGATACACTGCTTGCAACCACATCGGAAAGTAAACTTGAAACCCGATCTGAACCGCGCTCAACAACAATGCCGTCATAATTTGTACCGTGAACGTGGCGTTTTTGAACAACTTAATTGGCATCACAGGATCGCTGGCTCGCCGTTCGATGACGATGAACGCAAGCAGCAGGCTAACGCTAACCGCGGCCATCCCCCATACCATAGGCCATTGAATCACGCGCGCGCCGATTTGTTGCAGTAGGCCCAGCAACGTGAACAAGAACAACGAAAGACTGATCGTCCCTTTAATATCCAACGTGAACGTCGCTGCCTGCGTGCGGTGTTCTCGATACATCAGCGAGATGATTGCGAGCACCACAATGCCTAGCGGGACATTGATGAAAAACACCCAGTGCCAACTGAGATTGGTCACCAGGTACCCACCGACCAGCGGCCCGATCAAGGCGGAGATGCCCCAAGCGGTGTTGTTCAGTGCCATGACGTTGGCTCTATGCGCATACGAATATAAATCGGCAATGACTGTGAACGTAATCGGCATGATTGCGCCCGCCCCTAAGCCTTGAAGCGCACGGAAGCCGACTAGCATGGCAATGTTCGTCGACAGTCCGCATAGTAATGACCCACTGGTGAACAAGACCAGGCCCGTGATGTAAACCGGTTTGCGGCCTATGCGATCGGCAAGTTTGCCGTAAACGGGAGTCGATAATGCGGTGGTCATCAGATATGCCGCAACGATCCAGCTTTGGATTGAGATGCCGTGGAGACTGCTCACAATATTCGGCAAAGCGGTGGTGATGATCGTCGTTTCGACTGAGGTCATGAACGTTGAGATAAGTACAGCAGCTGTGATTAACTGACGGGTTAGTTTATGACTATCATGCAATTGTATGACCTTCTTACGTTTTGTTTGATGACCATGAAACAACAATCGGAAAAAATAAGGTTTCTAGAGCGTGTCTAGAAACCCAGGCAGGTATTGTTCGAATGTTTGCGTGTTGATCGACAGATATTTCATCTGCGCTTCTTTGCGTGTGTTGGTCAAGCCAACGGCACGCATGGTTTTGAAATGATAGGACACTGTCGACTTCGTGATATCAAGCCGCTGGCCCACCTCCCCACAAGTCAGCTCGTGATCGCTATGATACAGAATCCGAATCATATTCAACCGGTTAACATCTGACAAGACTTTAAAAATCTCTGCGCGTTTCGCATCTTCTTGTTTCATAGTCATGAAACAAGTATAGTGCTAAATCTGATGCTGTCAAGGACAACTCGCTTGGGTTAACTTACCATTGTTAAGTACGGCCGGTACTCGATGCTCGCAACAAATTACTGGTTTGATACTGAAGCTTAATGGCTAATTCTATCGTCCCCAATCCACTAGTCCTGCTTGGATGTGAAAATGGAACATGCTATCATGTAAACACAAAGAGCGTTGCCTCCGTAAAGACAACGCTCCGAGCGCAGAACCGTTTTAAGAACGGTGGTCAATTTTAGACAAGCATTAAGCCGCTAAAATCTCGTCAAAGTTTGCAGCGGCTTTTTGCTTGCTCATTTTTTTCGGATCACACCAAAGACTGCCATAATCGCTACAATCCCACTCAATCGACATGCCGGCGAAAGACCAATGTCGCGGTAAACCACCCGTCGACCACTGATAAATCGAGCGTACCATCCAACTTGGTCATCAGGCTCGCCACGATGCTTAATCCCAAGCCGGTACTATCTGTGCGGGCTTGATCATTGGTGTAGAAGCGCTCGACGAGATGATCCAAATTCTCAACCGGTCGCTTGGTTTGATTGGCCAACACCAGTTCAATGTGGGTCGCATCACGCTCGGTCAACCGCACTTGGACTTGCTCATGGGCATATTTGAGCCAATTGCCAATCAGGTTCTGCAAGATTCGTCTGATCAGTGACGCATCACTGATGAACTGCACATGAGCGGCAAGTTTCGGGGTCAACCGCAACTGCTTTGCACTCAATTCATCATACACGTCAAACAACTGTGACTGGACCAGCTCGGTTAAGTCGACAGGCGCTAAATCTAGCGCCGTCGATTGCTCCTGAATGAGATTGAAATCCATCAGGTAGCGCAGGTAATAGTTCACCGCAGTTAGATTATGCGCCACCCTTAGTAGCCGTGAATCATCCGGCGTATCCCGCTGCAACAGCTGCACATAACCGCTCGCGACCGTTAGGGGCGTCTTAATATCATGCGTCAAGTTCGTCAACAAGTGATGCACCTGTGATTGCTGCTGAACTTGGTGTTCCCGTAACGTCCGGCTCTGAATCAGCGAATGGTTGATTGCCTCAGCCAAGCGATGCACTACTGGCCAGCGGGTCGCGCTGGTTAACTCGGCGTTCGTCTCATGCTGATTAATATATTCCAGCTCACGAATGATCCGGGTCAATTCAAGGATTAAGATCAGACAGATACCGAGACAAAGTAGCGATACAACCACCAACCCAATAATCAGCCAAACACTCACGCTCATAGCAGTCTGACCCCGATTCCCCACACTGAGGTCACGTATTGATGACCGGCATGATTGAGTTTGTTCCGGAGATGGCTGAGATGGACGTTCAAGTTGTTCTCAGCGTCTAGATACGGCACATGCCAGACGGCTTCATACAAGTCTTCTTTGGCAAACACATGCGAGGGGTCACGCATCATCACCTGCAATAAATCGAATTCTTTACGCGCTAATTCGACCGGCTTGCCTGCTACGGTGAGTTCGCGGGTAGCCGGATTCAAAACTAAGTCGGCCACCTTCATCGTGACTGGCTTGGCGGGCTGTTTGCCCCGCAATTGCACCCTGACTCGGGCCACGAGTTCGTCGATATCAAAAGGCTTGGTCAAATAGTCGTTAGCCCCCGCATTAAGCATTTCAGCAATATGCGTTTTATCCCGTATTGCGGTCAGAACCAATACCGGCATCTCCGACTGTTGCCGTAGCGTCTTCAAGATACTTTCGCCACTCACACCGGGTAACATCAGGTCTAAGATCATCAGATCGAATCGTTGTTGATGCAGTAACGGCAACGCCTGCGCCCCGTTGGTTGCGGCGACGACCTGATGCTCGGGCGTCAACACCTCTTGCAGCAGCGCTTGAATATCTTGATTATCTTCAACAACGACGATCTTAGCCATAACGATGCCCCTTCGTGATTAGAGTTCTTGCCGCTTAATGATCGTGCTTGCCACCAGAATACTCCCGATCAGCACCGCCACGCTGACCCAGACACAACGCCAAGTATCGGCAGTCGATAACATATTGAAGCTGATCCCACTGGCGACATTGAAAAAGTCAAAATACGTGAGCCAATGCCACTTAATCGCAATGCTCAACAGCGAGATGCCCAGTGGCCAGACGACGATGAACACCGCGGATAACACCAGTGACTTAGTGACGATCAGGAGCACTAACGCTAAGCTGAACACCACGCTGACAAAGAAGGTCGTGACAAGCAAAGTCGTTGCGGTGAAGCTAGCT
Source organism: uncultured Lacticaseibacillus sp. (assembly GCA_934293835.1). Taxonomy (GTDB): domain Bacteria; phylum Bacillota; class Bacilli; order Lactobacillales; family Lactobacillaceae; genus Lacticaseibacillus. The sequence goes on from CAKQZO010000017.1 coordinate 14,742, forward strand.
AAGCGCCCGATACTAGTTCCCATTGTGCGGCCAGCGATCACGCCGGTCAAGAGTACAATCACATAATACCAGATCATGCCGACTAAGATGTCGATCAACATCACCACGTATTTGCCAAGCACAAACCCGAGTCGCGAGATGCCTGATACCAGCGTATTTTTATAGATGCGCTGGCTAAATTCAGAACCGATCACAATCACGAACAGCGCAATGAAGAAGTACACCAAGACTGAGCTAGAAAGGGCGCCACCATGCAGACCATCGTACAGTGTCCAGTCCTTGGCCGCTAACTTGTCTAGCATACTCATCGGCCCGTTGACCATGATTCCGCCGGGCGCTTCAAAGCCACACACCAACGCAGCGTAAACCGCAGTGATCGCCGCTAGCAACACGATGCCGAAGGTGTGCGCTTGCCGGTAGAAATCCGCTCTAATCTGATTAATCATCCGTCACGCCTCCTGATGTATTAATGCTGTGAAGTATTCTTCTAGGGAAGTCGATTGTTGCGTGATACTGGTCACGGCGACGTGAGCTTGCACCAGCATGGTATTCAACGCAGCGGCTTCTATCTGACCAGAAGCAACCACCAGCTCGTGTTCACTCACCACCGTGAAGTCTTTAATGTTGTGGGCGTCTAGGATTTGCGCCGCTTGTTCAATGTCTCCCACCACGACCCGCAAGCCACCGGCATTTTCTGCATCTAGCTCTGCCTTGCTAAGCTCCTTGATGATCGTGCCACCTTTGAGGAAGCCGAAGGTCGTGGCGACTTGATAGAGTTCACCTAGAATATGGCTAGAAATCAGAATCGTTGTCCCTAGCTCGTGATTCAATCGGTGTAATAACTGCCGAAACTCAACGATCCCGGTCGGGTCTAAGCCATTGATTGGCTCATCGAGAATCAAAAAATCAGGATGCGCAAGAATCGCCGTCGCCAATCCCAGCCGTTGCTTTTGCCCCAGCGATAACTTCCCGGCCTTAGTCTTGCGCTTGGCTGTTAGCCCAACGAAGCCGATGGTTGACCCAATTTCGTTGAAGTCATGGATGCCGTGTTGAATCGCAGTTAAGTGTAAATTCTGTTCCACCGTCAGCTTCGGATAGGCCACCGGCGACTCGATGATGGCCCCAGTCCGGCTGAGAGCCAGCCGATAATGACTCGCATCTTCACCCAAAAGGACGATCCGCCCTTGCTTTAGGGGCGATAACCCACAGATCAACCGCATCAATGTCGTTTTCCCCGCTCCGTTCTCACCAATCAACGCATAGATATCATTGCGATGGACGGTGAGGCTTAGGTGATTCAGGGCCTGATAGTGACCAAAGCGCTTTGAAACGTCTTGAACGGATAAGATTGCTTCTTCCATTTGTGAACACCTCTCTTTACATTTAAGTATAGCGGCCAATTCTTAATTGGATCGTGAAGCGCGTCTTAATTCCTTCTTAATTCCTCAACGACGCTAATCAGGGACCTTACAAAGGCGTGTAATCAATTGGCCGACGCATAAAGAACACTATTTCAAAATAAACACAAAGAGCGTTGCCTCTGGTAAAGACAACGCTCCGATCACACTAGTCCTGCTTGGATGTGAAATTGGAACATGCTATAATATAAATACAAAGAGCGTTGTCTCTGTGAAAGACAACGCTCCGATCGCAGAACCGTTTTAAGAACGGTGGTCAATTTTACGCAAGCATTAAGCCGCTAAAACCGACGAAAGTTTCACAGCGGCTTTTTGCTTGCTCATTTTTTTCGGATTGCTCCGAACGCCGTCATCAGTTTGCGCACTGCTTGAAGCAGGAGGGTCAGCGCCTTGACAAAGCGTGTTACCACGTTGACCAAGACGATAGACGCCCCGATGACGGCTGTGATCGATACGATCGTACCAATCACAAGCTTTGCTGCACTCCTTCCTATCAGAATCTGACACCAAGGTTTTTACACCATAGGCCTCACCTTCCTTCGAAGTTCGTACCACCACTCATTAAACTTTTCTGCGGACTTAATTATAACAAATAAGGCGCTTAGTTCCTACAGCATCAGGGGACAAGGTGCTTTTTATTATCTAAATACGATTTATAATTATTTAAATAATATTATTTCGACTTTTCCAACTCCAGATATACCATATAATGTGAACCCAAAGAGCGTTGCCTCTGCCAAAGACAACGCTCCAAGTGCAGAATCGTTCTGAGAACGAATGGCTACTAAAAAAAACCGCCAGCCTCTGCGGTTGGCGGTTCTTTCTCACATCAAGTCTAGATCACGTTGCGCTTGAACGGATCGTCGGAGATGCCTTGGCTCAAGATCAGCTTGCTCCATTCCTTAGCCGAAAAGAGGCTGTGATCCTTGTAGTTCCCGCAAGATTCGATCGTCGTGCCGGGGACATCATCCCAGGTGATCTCGTTGGCGATCGCCTCCAAGCTCCCCTTGAGGGCCTTGGCGACTTCATTGGTGGAGTGTTCCCCCCAAGTGATCAGATGGAATCCTGTGCGGCAGCCGAACGGTGAGCAATCGATCACGCCGTCCATGCGATCGCGCAACAAGCTCGCCAGCAGGTGTTCGATGGTGTGTAAGCCGCCGGTTGGAATCGCATCGGCATTGGGCTGAACCAGGCGCAGATCGAAGTTCGAGATCTTATCGCCTTTTGGTCCTTCTTCAACCGCAATCAGCCGCACATAAGGCGCCAAGACTTTGGTATGATCCAATTCAAAACTTTCTACTTTTGCCATGAATGATTCCTCCTATTTGTCTATCCCAGTCGCCTGAGCGGGTAAAACATTTACGCTTACCATGATACCACCGAACGTGCGGTTAGTCTTTCCAAGTCTGCTTGGCCACCTTCTGGACCAAGGCCAGCTTCGCCCACTGGTCGGCATCGGTGATCTTGTTGCCTTCTTCGGTGGAAGCGAACCCACATTGCGTCGAGATCGCGAGGTTCTCCAGCGGCACGTACTTCGTCGCTTCTTGAATCCGCGCTTCAACGGCTGCTTCGTCTTCAAGTTCGGCGAACTTCGACGTGATCAGGCCCAAGACGATGATCTTGTTCTTGTCGCCGTTCCAGAGCTTCTTCAGGGGTTCAAAGCTCCCAGAGCGCTCGTTGTCGTATTCGAGGAACAAGCCGTCGTATGGCAGGTCCTTGATGTAATCGGCCACATATTCGTAACCGCCGGCGAACAAGAAGGTGGACTGGAAGTTACCGCGACAGATGTGGCTGGCGATCGTCAGGTCAGCCGGCTTGTTTTCGAGCACTTGCTTGATGATATCATGCGCGGTTTCTGCCAGCTCAACGAACGGCTTTTGCGCCTCGGCATCGCCTGCGGTCTTCTTCAAGTTATCGATCAGATACGCCCAGTTGGTGTCGTCGATCTGCAAGTAGCGCAACCCGAGGTCATAGAAATGTTGCACCGTGTCGCTATAAGTCTTGGCGACCGCTTGTTTGAAGTCGGCAAAAGAATCATAGAACTTCGCCCAGTTATCGGAGCGGTGATCACGGAACAACAAGCCCGGGCTTGGGATTGTGAACTTCGGCTCGTGGCCTGCAGGGGTCACGCTCTTGAGGTATTCAAAAGCGTCGTAGAACGGATGGTGGGGATTCTCGGCGACTGGTGCGGTCAGCGTCACGTTGTCGGCGGTGTTAATGTTGCCGACGAAGTTCCGCTCGTATTGCGCGTGGTTCAGCTTGTCCACCCCGGTCAGGCCCCAGAGGAAGTCGAGGTGCCAGTACTGGCGGGAGAATTCCCCGTCGGAAACGGCGGTGAAGCCTGCGGCCGCCTGCTTAGCCACCAAGTCTTTGATGGCGGCGTGTTGAATCTCAACTTCGCGGGCGTTGGACAGCTTGCCTGCCAAGAAGTCTTTGTGTGCTTGCTTCAATTCAGCTGGGCGCAAGAAGGAACCGACAAGGTCTGCACGATATGGTTTGGTCATAGTAATAATCCCCTTTTGATTGTGTGATTGAGTGATCGGACATGACGGCGAAAAAAAACGCCCCTCAAGCAAGCCTAAGCCTGCTCAAGGGGCGAATGAATCGCGTTACCACCCTAAATTCGTGGATCAATGATCCACCTCAACGGCACCGATTGATGCCCGGCAAGGTAACGGTTGCGACCGACCTTCAAGCGTGAACTTGAAGGTAGCTATTAGGAGCTCATCTTCACTTGCTTGCCATTGACCCTTTTACACCAGCCGGGTTCTCTTCGCAACGGCGCCTAAGCTACTCTTCTCCGCTAAGCCATATCCGATTAACGTATGACAACATCTTAGCGGTGTTTTCTCATGAAGTCAACCACTAAATTAGAAAAATGTGAGAATCACGCCTCGCGCCACTCACGCCACAGCTGAAAGGTGATGACGGCCGCGATGAATGTGGCGCCTAGCAGAATCTGCCACAACAGTGCTTGCCCGGCCAGCTTGGCCATCACCGTCAAGATCCCAAACCCGATCACCGCGCCAACGCCGAGGATCGTTTTTGTCTTATTACTCATGCTTATCCCTCCCGGATTGTCTCGCCCATCATACCACAATGTAAACCGGTTTCTCAATGGTGCTCAAACATCCAAAAACGCCTTCGCCTGCGATCCAGGCAAAAGCGTCGCGTTGGTTTTAATGCGCCCAGACGATGCGGTTGACGGTGTCAGAGATGCAGGTCTGTAAGACGACTGCCTCGCCTTGGCCGGCGCTGGTGATCGCGTTCCATTGGTCTTTACCATTCTTCACAGAATAGGACTGATCGTTCACATCATCGGTGGCATACACCGTGTAGCTGCGGGAATTGCCGTTGCTGTCAGTCACAGACACCGTGCTGCCGACACCCAGCCCCATGATCCAGGCGA